>NZ_JBNQGD010000335.1:0-33169 GCF_050436765.1 Arachidicoccus sp.
TTAGCTAAACTTTATGCCTAATGAAACACATCCCCCAATATTTCAACCTGATCCCTCAATTGTCAATTAACATAGTATCTCCCGATTGCTAAAGAAAAATTTATAAAATAAGACTATTAATCGTAATATTGCAATTAAACAATAAGTCATGGGCGCGACAAAAACAAGTTTATTCAGTAAAAAGCAAAACGAGCTGGCAAATATGGCAAAGGCCATTGCACATCCGGCTCGCATAGCCATCTTGCAACAGCTTATTAAAAAGAATGCCTGTATTTGCGGAGACCTCGTCGATGAATTAGGATTGGCACAACCAACTATTTCCCAACATTTAAAAGAGCTTAAACTGGCAGGTATCATTCAAGGTGCGGTTGAGGGGACCAGCGTTTGTTATTGTATCGATCCCAAGATATGGCAAAAGTACAGACAGCTTTTTACGGATTTCTTTGTGGAAGTAAACGAAATAGCCAAAGGTAGTAGTTGCTGCTGATTTTTTGTTATAATAATACAATATTGCAATAAGATGATAAAATAAGAAAAAATGAATAACGTTAAGTATAAAATCCTTTTTGTCTGCATTCACAACAGCGCACGCAGCCAAATGGCAGAAGCTTTTTTAAACGACTTGGGCGCCAGTGCGTTTGAAGCGGAAAGCGCCGGTTTGGAACCAGGATCCTTAAACCCTAATGTTGTACAAGTCATGGTCGAGGCAGGAATAGATATCAGCGGTAATCAAACGAAAGCTGTATTTGACTTGACCCAGCAGGCAAAGGCTTATCATGCAGTTATTACCGTTTGTGATGCCGCCAGCGCAGAAAGATGCCCGGTCTTTCCAGGTAAGGTCAAGCGTATTGCCTGGTCTTTTGATGATCCTTCTGGTTTTACAGGCAGTAAGGCAGAAATATTGGAACAAACAAGAAAAGTCCGGGATGTCATAAAAGAAAAGGTCACGGATTTTATAGAGGAAGCGAGTAGCGTAAGATTCTGGATTTAAATTTTGACTATTAATTAAATAATCATACAATCGACAACGAACATACATTAAAAAGACTTGATAAAGCAGAAATGGTGAAATCGCCGCACCCGCCTGTGGATCAAGATACTTTTACCTTGGATTGACTGCATTCAAAACAAGGGATACGCGCATTCAGAGATTACTGCATCTGCAGAAAAGCCCCGAAAGGCCACTTGTTGCGGTCTGGATTGTCGTAAATAACCTTTAAAATATTGATATGTCTGCTGGCAATTGTGCACCCGCGCAAGAAAGAAAAAAATTGAGCTTCCTTGATCGTTATTTAACACTATGGATATTCCTGGCCATGGCACTTGGTGTCTCAGTCGGTTATTTTATACCAACTTCCTCTGATTTTATCACTTCCTTTTCCTCCGGCACGACCAATATCCCTCTTGCCATCGGCCTCATGCTCATGATATACCCACCTTTAGCAAAAGCCAAATATGAACAAATAGGTAAGGTCTTCAAAAATACAAAGATCTTAGGGGCATCTTTACTGTTGAACTGGATCATCGGACCGGTTTTAATGTTTTGCCTGGCATTACTATTTCTTCACGGCTATCCGGCATATATGACTGGCTTAATACTCATCGGCATAGCACGGTGTATTGCAATGGTGATTGTATGGAATGAATTAGCAGAGGGAAGCAGGGAATACGCCGCTGGTTTGGTCGCGCTAAACAGTATATTCCAGGTTCTCTTATATAGTGTCTATGCGTATGTATTTATTACGGTGTTACCATCTTTATTTGGTTTTAAATCCCCGTATATAAATATTACTATTGGTGAAATCGCCCAAAGCGTAGGTACCTATCTAGGTATCCCTTTTGCAGCAGGCATTATCAGCCGATATGCACTGATAAAAATAAAAGGCGAGGCTTGGTACCAGGCCAAGTTTATACCGTTTATTTCACCGATTACTTTAATCACGTTATTATTTACCATTGTCATTATGTTTAGTCTGAAAGGCCAAATGATCATTCAGATCCCCTTTGATGTTTTTCGTATAGCGCTACCGTTGATCATCTATTTTGCGATTATGTTCCTACTCAGCTTCTTTATTGGCAAGCGCCTGGGTGCGGATTATGCACAGAATGCAGCCATTTCCTTTACTGCGGCAGGGAATAATTTTGAACTCGCCATTGCGGTGGCAATTGGTGTTTTTGGTATCAATTCAGGCCAAGCTTTTGCCGGAGTTATTGGGCCCCTTGTCGAAGTTCCGGCCCTTATTGGACTGGTAAATGTGGCTTTTTGGCTTCGTAAAAAGTATTATCACGTGTCAACACCTGACTTATCAAAGAAATAAGATCAAAATCTTATCTAACCCGAATGCAGGAGATCTTCCCCCGGAAAAAATAGTAAGCTTTCACTCAGTTCTTAGTGTGTGTTCATTTTTATCGTCCCTACCGATAATTCTAATAAGTCATTCCTTACGAAAAAAGCTGCTTCTCATTTGTAGCGGTTTGTTGTTGTGCCTCCGATGCATATGCAAACATATTTTCTTCATAATTGTCAAGGGCAGATTGTATACTATTAAACTTTCCGTTGGTTAAATTTTCTGCTAAATATAATGCATCTAACAAGCCTGTGTTTACACCCACTCCTGCATATGGCGGCATTCCATGTGCAGCATCTCCAATTAGAGTAATATTGTTGTGGGGTCGCCAATCTTCCAAGGGGACCTGATGCAGGGGCAACAAGGTAAATTCGCGTGTCGCTCTAAATAGCTCTTTATATGCACTACCCCAATCGAAACATAAATCACTTAGAAAATCGCTCATTTGTTTATTATCACTGAAATTCAAGCTGTTGGTCTTAACCCAGCTTTCGGGCCGCCGAAAACAGGCGTAGTAATATAATTCACCGTTTGCCTTAGGTTGGGAGAGAAAAAAGATGTTCTTATCTTTCGCAATTATTTTATCGTCTCCGCATATTGTTTTAAAGCTTGGGCAAGTGGTTTCATAATCAAAAACTTCTCCCGTCACAGCAACAGTTCCTGTATATCTGACAGGCATATCCGTTATGTTTTTTCTTAGTACACTCATAATACCATTTGCACCAACTACTAAGTCCGCGGTTTCAGCGATACCTTTTTCAAAATGTAACAAGAGTTTGTCTCTTTGCGCTTCAAGGGAGACAAATTTCCTATCCCAAACGACTGTCTGAGGTCGCAGACTTAATAAGAGTATTCTTCTCAAGTCGTTTCTGTCAATTTCAGGATTATCTGAACTGGGAAGCCTTTGAATAATATTGCCATGAATATCTGCCATTTTTCGTGCTGTTGGCCGTGCATTGTCAAAGTAAGCGGTCAGTAAGCCCGCTTTCTGAAAAACAATCTGTCCCATATCTTTAAGTAAGTCAAGTGTCCCCCCTTTAATACGATCATATTCATTTACATCCCGCTCATAGACATTTACATTTGCTCCTTCTTGTTGTAATAACCGGGCAAACGCCAAACCAATAGGGCCAGCACCGATAACTGCCACTTTTTTATTTTGTAGTAACATATTTTTTTGTCTTAACTTTTTATGCACTTACGATCAACCTTTAAAATGATATATAACTTCAAGGAGTCACTTCACTTTCAAACAACCTATTACTATTCATATCAAAGAATTAATGATCTCCACTAAGATCTATTTCGTAGCTGAAATGGGCATCTTTAGAATCTACAACATATTGAGGTAATGGTCGCGGACCACAACTATTCGAGCCAACACCCAAAGTTTTGTGACTTATACAAAGTACGGTAAAACTTGGTTTAGGCAAATCAATTTTGTATTCGACTGGTTGCATCTGCTCATCACTATAAGGCAATGCAGACACCTGTAAAAAATCTTGACCAAGATGTCTTATCGTTATGCCTGATCCAGTCGCTGTGCTGACATTTGCCCATCGCACATCTTCATGATTGCCACATTCCATTGGTTTCTCGTATCCTGTCATCTGCTTCATCACGCTACTGGTATAATTCCCAATATCAGAACCCTGCTTCCGATCAGCATAGTTTTCCATTGGGCCTCTGCCTAAATAATTAAACAAGTTTAGAGACTTATTAAGAAACATTCTAACGCCTAATCGTGCCAAAACTACGTTTTGGTTACTGAATTTTACCTCATTATCAGATTTAATAACACCCTCTCCATTAACGGTGTAAAGCACATGATGGAATACTTTAAAGTTATTTCGTCCTATTCCAGTTAACTGTGCATCTATGGTAATAATATTATCGGCTAACTGTTTTACGGTTACATTATCAGTAGACCAATTCATATGATTCAATCCAAAATGATCCCACTGGTCATAAGCCCAAACGTCGTCGTTTTGGTGACGGGCACGCCATAAATGCAACATGGGTCCACCATCTTTCATTAAAATCGATTGTCCGTTTTGTTCAAAATTAGAAAAGGTTCCTTTTATTTTATTAAATGTAATCGAGAAATCTGATCCATTAATATTTACTTGGTCCTTATCCTCATGGAGGGTCAATTTACTTCCCGCCTTTTTTTCAATAGCTGCTACTGGAGTACCCAACTGGAACTGCTGTTCCGCAACCTCAAATCCTTTATCCGCCCAAATTTGATCCTTAGATAAGTCAAAAGATATGCGCAAAAAATACTCAGCACCAGCTTTAGCATTTATAACGTAAGGCACTTTGACAACTTTCTCTTGACCTGGCGCAATACTACCTACCTTCAATGGTCCCAATGAAATTGTTTTGCCATTCTCGCTTAGTTCCCATTTAGCATTTAAACTATCTAAATTGGTAAATTGGTATCTATTTTTTATTAAAAATTCCTTTGCTTGGCGATCTTTTTCACGGATAGTAATCCACTGATAAGCGTGTTTTAATTCTGGATATTGAGGCTTGGGTGACCTATCGGAAAATACAACACCTTTATGAATAAAATAATGATCATTAGGTACCTCCCCAAACCCGCCACCATAGGCAGTTATTGGATGCTTAGGGTCCCGATTATTGTAAATGCCCTGATCCTGCCATTCCCATATTGCGCCACCTAATAAAGCGGGATATTTATCAAAAAGATCATTATAAATATCCACCGAGCCCATCGAATTGAACATAGAGTGTGCATATTCACAGAGGTAAAACGGTTTAACCAACGTTTTATCCGTTGCGTCCTTTTCCAGATCACCAACTCCGGTATACATTTGGCTATCAATATCCGCCGGATTATTACTTCCGATTCCAAAACCTTGATAGTGCGTTGGTCTGGTAGGGTCAATTTGTCTTATTGTCGTCAAAACCGCTCTGAAGTTACTGCCACCACTACCACATTCATTGCCCAGGGACCAAATAATAACAGATGGATGATTTTTAAAATTTTCTACATTCGCCACGTTGCGATCAATTAAAGCGGCTTTAATTCTTGGATCTTCGTTAAATTCATCCCAAGATCCGTGGCATTCCAAATTGGCTTCTGCGACTAAATAAATACCATATTCATCACATAACTCATACCACCGGGGATCATCAGAATAGTGACAGGTACGGACATTGTTACAGTTTGCCTGTTTAATCAGGGTAATATCTTTAATCATTTGCTCCTCGGTGATGGCATGGCCATCATCGGGCCAGTTTTCATGACGATTTACACCTTTCAATTTTATCGGTACCCCATTAACCAGGAAAAGTCGCCCTTTAATCTCAATGTTACGTATGCCTACACGTGAAGAGAGCGTCTCTTTAATTTCGTTATTATCCATTAAATTAAGAACTGCGGTATAGAGCTTCGGTGTTTCAGCAGTCCATTCGTGCGCATTTCGAACTTCAAACTTAGTAACTAGGGAAACTTCTTGTCCAGGCGCTAACGCAGGAACCTCAAATAACCCTATGGCTCCTTTCACTTTTTTCGACCCATCATATAAGGTAGCCACAAATCTCTGCGCTTTCATGGCCACATTACTATAATTCTTTATTTTGGCCGAAACAGTTACAGTGGCATTTTTATATTCCTTATCTAAATCAGTTTTAATGAAGTAATCTCTAATGTGTTCCTGAGGACTACTCCAGAGCGTCACATTTCTGAAAATACCACTTAAACGCCACATATCTTGATCTTCCAAATAGCTACCAGTAGTGAAACGATAAACCTCTGCCGCAATCATGTTCTTACCTGGATGGACATATTTAGTAAGATCAAACTCCGCTGCGTTGCGACTGTTGACGCTATAGCCTATCTTATGACCATTTACCCAAAGGAAGAAGCCTGCGTCAACTCCATCAAATGTCACAAAGATTCTACGTCCATTCCAATCGGCAGGCAGATCGAAATCACGTCTGTAACTTCCTACCGGGTCTCTTAATTGATAAGTCGTATAATTAACAGGAGGAGTACTCATCACATATGGGAAATCCTTTTTGAAAATGTAGGTAAAATTGCTGTAATCCGGAGTACCATAACCTTTGAGCTCCCAATTAGAAGGTACCATAATATTATCCCAACCCGAAACATCATAGCCTGGTTTGTAAAAATCGACTGGCCTTTTTTGTGGCCAATCTACCCAGTGAAATTTCCAACTACCGTCTAAACTCCTGGCGAATGTAGATGCACTGCGCTTAGCGGCGAGCGCTTCTTTTAGCGAAGCGTAAGGCATTAAAGTCGCATGATAAGGTTCTTTATTTATACCCAGGCATTCAGGATCCTGGATTTCCTTAGGGACAGCCGCTGTATCCGATGCGGAAAAAAGATGGTTAACCGAGGTCCCTTGAAATCCAAAACTAACCTGATAAGCCATTACTAAAAGAATCACCAGAATAGTTTTTCCTAGAAAGTCCTTATAAAAAATCCGCCGACCTTCTTGACCACCGGAAAAAAAATAATGAATTAAATACATAACTAAATGGGTTTATAGGCAAAAATAATAAGTTACTTATTTAGATTCAGATGTTTTATCCTTCCATTCCAATGCTTTATTTTCCCAATAACGAAGCATGCCCTCGTGAATATCTATCATAAAAGAGCAACCACTTATAGGGATAATTATTCGTTTACCAGACGTAAATGCACCGGTTCATAACTTCTATAATCATCGCTAAGCGGTTGCAAGGGCGTTACATCTTCATTTGTTTTATTCGCAACTGTTATCGCGAATATTTTGATACTGCTATTTTTAGGGACTTGAATCGTCTTAACACCCCGCGGAAGATTAATCTCATATTTATAAAGATAACTGTACTGGTACGCCAGATCCTTTTCAGGCGAGTGAGTCTGGGAGCTATACCATGCAATGTCATCGTGTTTAGCATACGCATTAGTAATTTCTGTGACCTTGGCGCCTCCGTCTTCCAGTTTTCGCCCATAATGCTGTCCTATAAATCCGGTCCAATCTTGTATCCCAAGTCTTACCCGTTGTTTACCAATTAGAAAATAACCAGAAGTATCGTTGTCTGCCGAAGCTAATATATATATTTTATTGTAGTTCCCGGAAGGAAGTTGGATTGTTTGTCCTTCTGCAACCATTGCATTCTCCACTCCTGTTGCCCCAGTTCCCATTTTAAAATGAATATCCTCACTTGTAATTGCCGACGGGATGAGCTCTGCAGGGTATGACAGGCCACCCACCATGTCTCCATCACTTCTGTTTTGATCAGAACTGATAACATCTTTGTTAAAGTGAATCGTCACACTTTTCTGTTGAGGGATGGAAGATGGTAGGTTTGTGTTTTTAAGTTTAACGGCAAAACTTTTTATCATAAACCCAGTCATATTGAATTGGAGGCTCTTTCCTGAGAAATCAGCCTTCCCTATTCTTTGTTCCTGACCATTTACTTCATACGCATCTACAATTTTCCCCGGAAATAGCGCTGAGACATCCTTAGCGTTTTTACCATATAATTCATTGAAACGAACGATAAAATAATCACGCTCTTCTGCCTTTTTGAAGGCCATTATATGCACTTTGTCTGTATTTAATTTGATCAGCGAAAAACTTTTACCTAGAGAACCTGTGTGTTTAGTTGTTTCAAAGCCGACGAGAGGTTCATTTACAAACCGTCCCTGCCAAGGCGATTTTGCATAGGCCCAGTCACCGACATGAGGGTAAATGGCATATTTAAAATCATGAATCCCCCAATCCTGAGATCCCTGGTAGACATAAGAATTGGCTTTGGGTGTATACATAAGTGTAAGTCTCAACGTGCTGTCATCAGGCTTATCGGAGCCATATTTACAGTCTTCCAAAATTGTAACACCATAATTATTGGACCTGTCTGTGAGATCAAACCATTGCCTGGAGGGCACCTCAAACTTAATTGGATTATTGGTTGAACGTTGCACAGCCGCCGTATTTAATCCATAAGTGGCCATTTCATTTCCTATCGTTGTCGGGAAGGCCGCTTTTAGACTCACCCCTTTTGATTGCCAGTCAATTTTATTATTTACCTCAATTCTTTTACCTGCGTCTCCAGCTGCTAGACTAACAATCTGTGTAATTTCAGAATTCAACCCTTTTTTTGTTATCGCCAAGGCTACGCGTACAGGGCCTCGTTCCACAATTTTGATTTGAACGTCTTTATTCATAAATTCAAAAGGGGGATTCTTACGATCCTTCCAATACATATTCCACGCTGGCCATTCGATAGGATCTTCCCTCTGAAATTGAAGCGATGCAGGCTTGGAAAGCACTTCTCTTTGTGCTGTCTTATCGTAAATGCTAGCAATATCTCCGTTCTCGTCAATGCGTACTTTAAAGAATTTGTTTTCGAGGCTACTATCCTTAACGGCCAAGGACGACGCCTCAGGAACTTCTTTTGACTCCCGGGCATCAAAAACTTCCATACCAGCCGATGGCAGTTTTGCAAGGAAAATCACTTTAATTTTACTGCCTTTACTAGCGATAATTTGTGTAGGCAACATATGACCATCTTTATCGAATATACCGACATGTTTGGGAGGTGTTGCAAAGTTAATATTTGCTGTTACAACATCCTGACGATCCATTGCTACAGGATTATAGACCACGATGGCCTGCCCCTGAACCTTGGTATTTAGCTCATGACAAACAGCACTTGCAGCATTCTTTTCAACTTCTGAAAAACCATTCATCGCAACAAACTCATCGTTCTGTGCATAAGTATAAGCCTTGGGCGTAGCAGTCCCCGAGAGAATATCATGCATCTGACTACCTAAAACAAGATCCCAGGAATTATTAATTTTTTCTACTGGATAAGATGCACCACCAAGCCAGTTCGCCGCTGAAGCGAGTAGTTCAGCTGACTTTGCCAGTTGTTCATTTTTTCTATTTGCTCTTTTCATAAAAGATTCTGAGGTCAAGGAACCTGCGCTATGTTGCGTAAGTAATAAACCCCCTGAATAAGTAGGCAGCTTTTCCTCAATGGCCGGGGTAATATCCTTGAACATTTGATCAGAAGAAGTCAGCACAACTTTAAAATTACTACTATCGCCATGTCTAAGACTTCCTATCGCATTAAGAACGTCTCTTTCTCTGGGCGCCCCCCCTTGATCACCTGTACCGTAGTATCTGTAATCAAATGACTCACCATATTTTCTTATATCCCCGTCTATACGATTTGTCCACACTTTATTTGTATCCAATCTTGGAACAATACTTCCGTTATAATTGGTTGCATTTAAAGCGGACACAAGACCTTGACCATCAGGCCCCACCCATACACCAACATTAAATGGAATGCCATTTGCAGAGCCCCAGCTAAGTTTTTGGGTGGAGAATCCCAATAAACCGGCGTGCTTTAATACAGAAGGCGTAGTCGCTACAAAGCCAAAGCAATCTGGCAACATATAATCTTTACTCTCCTTATTAAATTCATGTTTAAAAAACAAATTCCCATATAAGACCTGGCGAATCAAGGATTCAGAGGAGGAAATATTTACTTCTGCTTCATCAACAGAAGAGCCAGCAATAAACCACCGACCTTCTTTAATGTAGTTTATAAGCTTTTTGAAAAGTTCAGGATAATATTCCTTCATCATTTTATAACGACGCGAGCCGGTAAAATTGAAAACATAATCAGGATATTTTTCAAAAAGTTTGAAATTATCCACCATAGTATTCTTTATATACTGTTCAATTACAGTTGGATATTCCCAATTCCATTCTGTGTCCAGGTGGGCATAACCAATAGTATACAAGACTTTATCTTTAGAAATATCATATTTTCCCCGACGACTTATTTGTTGCGCTAATAAGGATAAAGGTAAAATACCTCCTAAAAGAAGAAAATATATGCTTTTTTTCATTTTTAAATTAAAGTTTAAATTATAATTGAATTTTCTCAATAAAGATCACTATCCTTTTTTGTTGGATGGACATTCTCCAGGCATGCATCATCAGAGTTTTTTTAGTTTCTGTAACCCCGCAAGAAATGATCAAACATAAAATATTTGAGATACCCCTTACTAAAAAAATATATGTTAACTGCTGGATGCAACCATAAGTCCACTTCGGTGCATCTTTCCTCCATTACTAACTATAAAATATTTAAAAAATAAAGTAAATCACCCATCCTCTTAACCGCCTATGAGGCCTTATAAAGAAAAGAGTTTCAACGCCACACATGCCCGATATACACGTCTTTTAAAAAGTCAAAAGGATCAAAGGATCATTGGACTGCACTGCAAAGCATCTTTTACAACCTTATGGTGACAACATCTGCTTAAAAAAACGGAAAGAAATCACCAAACGTCTTCTTTAATGTTTTAAAAATAGCGTATTCATTAATAAAGATACGGCGGTAGAAGAACCAAATGCCGATCGAGGTTTTATTTCATTTGTTCTGGTGCCCCACTTTGTCTGTATCAGATTGTGGGAATTTCGATTGTTGTAGGCAGTTCTGGCATTTAATTCCAACCATGAATTTAAATCCGATCTATTATCTTTTACAGCATACATACGTGCATAGCGAACAAATATACCTTTGAAACCCGGCAGATCATTCCCACCATTTTCATTGTTAATCACTTTTGAATTATACATGCTGTCTCTTGTATAGGTTGCAATGTTTTCTGCATCTGCCAAATAATGTGCATCCTTCGTATAATTGTAAAGCATGACTGCAGCCCCCAAATAGGTTCCCTGATTATAGGTTGAACTCCAGCTGCTGATTTTGATATCCCCCGATCTGTCGAAATCAACATTGTCATTAACTTTACCTGAAGTCGGATTGAACAAATAAACCTTTGACCAATTGTATAAGGTAATGGCCTTGTCGTAATAAGTCTTATCCCCTGTCGCCCGGGCCAAATAACAGCATGCCACCATTGCCGGTCCATTAATGCATGCATTCTTAGATGTTTTTGTCTCATACCAAATTAGTCCGCCGCCGAAACTGGAACTATATGCACGTGCGTACATTTTATCAAACTGTTCCTTTCCTTGTTTGAGATAGATTTTATTGCCGGTAAGAAGATAGCCTCTGACGCAAAATAAGACAGCCCAGGTTATATCATCATTATATCTGTCATACATCCAATCAGATTTATTAGAAGCAAGGAAATTTTTATACATTTTATCAAAAATGGTTATGTATTTGGCTTCTTTAGTAACTTCATATGCATCCAGAACAATTTCCATCATCTCCGCCTTGTCCCAGAAGCCTTTAGCAATTTCTATATTATACTGGGTGTACCACGACTTAAACACTTTATCAGCTATGGCAGTCCTGGGTGGTATGTTTTGTGGACCCTCTTTTTCAAATAGCCATTTTTGTTCGCTATTGTCAGAAGTGTTACTTAAATTAATATTGGTCCCATCGGTAATCGCTCCGGCGTGTACGCTCAATAAGGGGTTTTCATTTGTAGCTGATTTTAAATAATAGTATCCATTTCCAGCCCTTTTTAATATCCATTTGACCTGATTATTGCCCGTGTTTGCGTATTGATCAACATTTGCCAAAGCATCTGAACCTGACCCTATATGCAGAAGCTTACCACTTGCAACATTAGTCAAAGTATACACATTCTTTCGGACATGCCTAACTATCCATCTTTGTGCATCTGATTTAGTGTCTGTCCAGCAGTCAATATTAGCCCCATTTTTCATTGACGCATTGCTTACCTCCAATAGCTTACCACTTGATTTGGATTTAATAGCATAGATTGCTCCGGAAATTATGCCCTTTGTTTGAGCAAAGGCGCAGTTAATATTAACAAAGAAAAATAATAGCGTTAATACAAATACAACCAATACTATAACGCGGGTGCCTTTATTTGCTATTTTAAATTGCGCGCCTGAATCCATCTTTGTGTGATTCATTTACATCTTTTTAGTATCAAATATCACCCTTTGACTATCACCGTTTTCAGGTGCCGGTAACGTCAAGGTAAATGTATGCTTTTCTTTATTTAAAGAAAGGACGCCTTTGTTTACCTGTATATATTGTGTATAATAACCAGATAATTGCACTCTATCTTCGCCCTTCGCAAATCGAACATTTACACGAAGTTGTTTGTTAGATGATGCCATTTCAGCGATTCTTTTTTTCCCGGTTCCACAAATTTTGCTCTTCTCTCCAAAAAATGCAATCCCGGAAACGGTAACAGGAGCAATCATAAAATAAGCAAAATGATTTGCATTAAGATCGGCGGTAAATGTTTCATTTGCCCGTTGTTTTTTTACCATATCTGTTAAAGGGTTATAAACAATGACTTCGCCGCCAACATTTAACTGAGAAGGTTTAAAGCTAACCTGCTCATTATGCTGTCCCTTTTCCGAAAAGGAAAAAACATAATTGGTTGTAATGTTGTCATGCTTTGTATAAGTATAGCCCATCATTGGCTTATCAGCATGTTGGGCATCATTAATATAAGAAATATCCATAGGAACAATGGCCACATCTGGTTTTATAATAACACCATCTGCTCTGCAAGACATCATAATATTAGATTTATTTTCTTTACCCATTGCATCTCCGGTACCTACAGGACCTCCTGACAATACGGAAAGAATCATATTACCGGTCTCGCTACTTTTAAATACGTCACACCAAGGCCAGATGCCCAAAGCATAGCCCAATTGAGAGGTATAAATAAAATGCTTCCATTTACGTGGTTCAAAACGATCATCACTGGTGCGGATGGTCGTAAGATTATTATACTTTACACCTTGCATAAAAAACCGGGGCATTGCCATGCAATACTGCATATTCAGTCCGTCTGCTTTGCAAGCATTTGCCATGCCATCGGTAAATGCGTTGCCAACCGATAAATCGCTCGCCATTTCCGGGCTTTTATTATATAGGAAGTTTAACCAATCCTGTTCATATACAATAACATTAGCTTTATGGATATATCCAATTATTTCTTTCCAGTAGGCTGGATCAACAGCCGCGTATCCTGATATTTTGAATTTTTTCACATAGGGGCTTGTAGGATCAACCCAGCGATTATGTGTTACCATGGGCATACCCAACCTCTGATTAAATGCCGCCAGTCCATCTGGAAATAAAAACGGGTCTGCAGTGTAGGACAGCAAACCACCATATCGATTCCATTGACCGGAGGGCAGGGTCGGATTTTTATGATCTGCATCTGGTTTTCCATTGGGATCGTAAATAGACTTCTCATACCACCAGCTATCTAGTTGCATATAGCCCATTGGAATACCTTCTTGTTGATATCGAGCTTTCAACTTCAAAAGCGTTTTTGCATAGCCCAATGTTGTATCATAATTATAATAATAATCAGCTCCATTATCAGTCCAGTAACCATAATATTTCAAGACTTTATCGGCGTCATTCGCAGGAGTCGTGCGGTTATACATTTTCCTTAAAGCAGATCCCCAGTCTTTCCAGCTTTGATGAATACCATGGTCAAAAACCAATATCGTTTTATGGGTAAATCCAGCAGGCAAATTATGCAACCTTGCATTTAAACCACTTATAATACTTTGTTCGCCGTCACCGGTCATTTTTGAAACTATAAAATCTGAGGCGGGCGAGATAATGAATGAGTTTGCATTTTTATCAAAAAACAACCAAGGCGTAGATGTCTTATTCAATTTAAATTCTTGTGGAGCAAAGACATCATCAGCAAAGCTAGAGTGATAATCTAGTTTTGGAAACCGACTAAATGCGGGGAACTGTGCTTCAATATGATTCGCTTTTTTGGCAGTGGTCAACGAAAATACGACTACGGGAGATTGGTCGTACCAACGAATAGACGCGTCATACGCGTTGTCTGCTTTCCAACTAAAACTAATCGAATGAAAGTTCCCGATATTATCGGTGCCTGCCGCCTTTTTTATGTTTGACAACGGATGACCTGTAGTTCCGGCAAATACCCAATGCGGATTCGATGAAGCACTGACAGTATACTCACCATTGGCTGCAATCACAGAAACACTTGTTTCGTAATTATGGGTTTGGGCCGCTGCACCTGTATAAATAAATAACGAAACTGCAGCGATAAAACATATAGCTGATCCAAAAGCTGAAGCGCGGTTTTTGAACTTTTTACTTAGAACATTTAATAAATTCATGATTTTTGATTTTAATTAAAACCCGCGGTATCCTTTTAGTACCAAGAATTGTTTCCTAGTTGTCACCATTATCGTTCTCTTCTTTTCACTGTTAATGCTAATCGCCCTTTCATTTATCGTGGAGGCATCTTTTAATGACGCGCTTAAATAACAATTTTTCGGCTGATAGGAAACGATATTTTTTTGCAAAAAAAATCAGAAATGTATTTTTAATACCCAGGTTTTTAATAACCGTATAATTTTCCACTTTTCGACGATTCCATATTCTTCACCAAGATATAAAAATTTCTTGCTCAATAGCTTCTTTCTTTAAACACTTACAAGCAAAAGAAAAACCCAATGTACTATTTTTTATAAAACCTATAGAGGCTCCCTTAGCTTCCTGGCTTAAGTAAATCAGGCGTGCTCTTACAAAAAGAAAATCTTCCTCCTCTTATATTTTTTTACCTGATAAAATTAGGTAATTATTATTTAAAGCTCATCACCAATGCCTAAAGTCGCGGTAAGTATCTTCTGCTTAATATTTATTTTAATACCATGTCACCTCATCATAAGATCACCGCTAGTAAGTAAGGCGACATTCCTTAATTTTCTATTTGCGAAAAAACGAACACAAGCTTGGTCTTTCTCCGCTTCACAGCAAGTCTCATAAAATTGTCGACAATGACCTAACTAAAAACAACCCAGCAAGTCCAAAGATTTTGATTCTCGCATACTATTCAAAGTGGAATAAGCCATGCGATCAGACATAATCAAATAAGTGCTTCCTTTCGCGAGAAATTAATACTTTAGCAGTACTGCTACAGTAAAGAAGAAGATGGCAGACCTCTGAAATTCCGGGATTTCAGCAATCATTGTAAAACAACATATAAACGGCGACAAATGGAAAAGATTAAAACTTACATATTTTCAGCAGCAATTGATTTAATTGGAATAAATCCTTTTGTTTATTTGCCTGAGCATATTTTGAACGCAATTTTTATTCAAGCAAATAAAAAAAAAGGACCCATCCCGGTAAAAGGGACTATAAACGGCAGCCCTTACAAACAGACATTAATAAAATACAGCGGACAATGGAGACTTTATATCAATACAATAATGCTCAAGAATTCACCCAAACGAATTGGCGAAATCATTGAAGTATCTATTTTACTTGACAAGCAAAGCCGCGAAATCCCTATGTTAATGGAGTTTGCAGCAGCATTGGAATTGGATAAAGAAGCGAAATTAATTTTTGAGAAATTATCAACATCCAGAAAATCTGAAATTCTACGTAATTTGACAAGATTGAAAACAAAAGAAAGTCTTGAAAGAAATATTGTGAGAGCAATCACTTTTTTAAACGGAAAGGGAAGTTTTATAGGACGACAAAAACCGTAACAACGTCGCAGAAATAGCCTACCTATGCGGCTTTAATAATATTTGCAATCTTAACAGGATATTTAAAAAACGAAAAGGCAATACCCCTAAAGAATTTAGGGAAAGTTTCTCCGGTACCAGAATATTCATATAAGTCCAATTCCCGGACTATTCAGTAACAAGGACAACAGAACCAAATATTGAATTATATAATGATGGGTGTCTTGTTTTATCTTTCCAGTAAAGCTCCATTCATAAATTCTTTCCCAAATCTTTATGACTATCCGCCCAACCCTTCTACAACGTGACGAAGCCTCCTGTTTGAGAAATCTATCAAATCAACGTTCGCAAAATGATGAATAGAAGTTTATTCCATTACCGGCCTTAGCCATTTTTCAGCATATGCTTCATCCCAATGTTTACGTGCTTTGTAATTATCATATTGGTCTTGCAATATCCTGCCAATGCCAAAATATTGACTTTGAGGATGAGAAAAATACCAGCCGCAGACACTGGAAGCGGGATACATTGCTAATGCTTCGGTTAATTCTATTCCAATGGATTCAGTAACTTTTAATAAATCGAACAGCTTAAATTTCTCGGTATGCTCAGGACATGCCGGATAACCTGGAGCGGGACGAACCCCAATATATTTTTCGTGTATCAAATCATCTTTACTAAGATTTTCATCTTTTACATAACCCCAGTATTGCATGCGTGTTTTCTTGTGCAACATTTCTGCAAAAGACTCTACCAGCCTATCACTCATTGCCTGCAACATTATTTTATTATAGTCGTCATGATCGGCAATAAACCGTTGTAAATGCGGCTCAATACCCTTGATGGTAACGGCAAAGGCACCCATAAAATCATCCCCATATTCTGCAGGCATTATAAAATCAGACAAAGAAAGATTAGGCTGACTAGCTGCTTTTTTCACCTGTTGACGCAAAAATTCCAAAGTTTCTTTTTTACCATTCATCTCCACTTCCACGGTGTCCGGTGCGGTTTTACGTGCATTCATAAATGCTACCATACCGTTAGCAGTCAACCATTTCTCTTTAATAATTGTGTCGAGCATCTCATTGGCATCCTTATATAATTTAGTTGCTTCTATCCCCACAACTTTATCGGTTAAGATGTCGGGAAAATTGCCATGCAATTCCCAACTGATGAAAAAAGGTTTCCAATCGATATACTCACGTATTTCACTAAGACTGTGATCTATAAAGTTCTTTGTGCCAATGAAGGTTGGCCTGACAGGTTGATAATTTTCCCAGTTCACTTTTAGGGCATTTGCCTTCGCATCAGCATAAGGAATAAATTGTTTAACCGGCTTTTTATTTTCAAAATTCGTCTTAATTTTTTCATACTCTTCTTTAATACCGGCCAGAAATCCGGGTTTTTGCTCCGGGTTCAGCAAGTTGCTAACTACTGTAACGCTGCGCGAAGCATCTAAAACATGGACTACACCATAATCATAATTAGGTGCAATTTTTACCGCAGTGTGAATACGCGAAGTGGTTGCCCCCCCAATCAGTAAAGGCAGATTCATATTACGGCGTTTCATTTCTTTTGCAACGCCTACCATTTCATCTAGTGAAGGAGTAATGAGACCACTAACCCCAATCATCGAGACATTTTCTTTTATCGCCGTATCCAACAATTTATCAGTAGGAACCATCACGCCTAAATCAATCACTTCATAGCCATTACAACCTAGTACGACTCCTACAATATTTTTTCCAATGTCATGTACATCGCCTTTAACAGTCGCCATTAATATTTTCGCTGCACCCTCATTTTTCCGTCCTGGTGTTGCTAAATCTTCCTTTATTTTTTCAGTGAGCTCTTTTATCTGTTGTAACTTATTTTGGATAACATTTTTTGCCGATTCGCGGTGTTGAATAATTTCTTCTTCCCCGATTTTAAACACTACAAATCCGCCTTCATTAATAGCGGATATCTTTTGTTCATCGGCTTCCCCTTTATCTATAATCAAACAAAGCCTGCCTACACTCGAAGCAAAATCAATATTTTGTCCATTAATCGAAATATCTTTTTGAAACGCATATTTCACCAAACTACCGTCATTCAATATCTGCTCTAAAGCTTCTTTGGCTTCATTAATATTAGATGAAAGCATGGGGGCGACCTCTGCCAAATCTTTTACGACTACTTGATTAATTGTTTTTTCTTCTTCAATAAATGGAAAAAGATAGGCCACACTTTTCTTCATAACACGAGCACTTTTCACCACTTGCGGCAAAAACATTTTTCCTGAACCAAACAAATCACCTACCACATCCATACCTGCCATTAATGGCCCTTCTATCACCTCAAGCGGCCTGGCAAATTGACGGCGGGCCTCTTCGGTATCCCCATCAATATAGTCAGTAATGCCATTTACCAATGCATGCTTTAATCTTTCATTGACATCAGTATTACGCCAAGCATCATCCTTTTTAATCTCTTTTCCTTTCGACTTTACGGTTTCGGCAAAAGCAATTAATTTTTCTGTCGCACCATTATCATCATTGTTCTTATTGAGTATTACATCTTCGCATAAGTCACGTAGTTTGGGATCAATCTGATCATAGACTACCAACTGACCCGCATTTACAATCCCCATATCCATGCCGGCATGGGTTGCATAATATAAAAACACACTGTGCATCGCCTCACGAACTGTTTCATTTCCTCTAAAAGAAAAGGACAGATTACTAACGCCGCCACTAATTTTTACCAAGGGAAAGCGCTGCTTAATAATCTTACAGGCTTCGATAAAATCTACCCCATAATTATTGTGCTCCTCTAAACCCGTAGCAATAGCAAAAATATTTAAATCAAAAATAATGTCCTGCGGCGGGTAGCCCACTTGCTCGGTCAATATTTTATAGGCATCAGAACAAATATTTACCTTTCTTTCTAAAGTATCAGCCTGGCCAATTTCATCAAAAGCCATAACTACAATAGCAGCACCAAAGCTTCTACAAATGAAAGCCTGTTCTACAAACTTCTCCACCCCTTCTTTCATCGAAATAGAGTTCACAATACATTTACCTTGGACACACTTCAAGCCTGCCTCTATAATATTAAACTTTGAAGAGTCAATCATTATCGGAATCTTGGCAATTTCCGGCTCTGCCTGAACCAAATTTAGAAAATCAGTCATTGCCTTTTCACCATCAAGCATTGCATCATCCATGTTGATATCGATCACTTGCGCACCGCTCTCTACTTGCTGCCGCGCAACACTCAAAGCATCTTCAAAAAGACCTTCACGAATGAGGCGTGCAAACTTTTTTGAACCAGTTACATTGGTACGTTCCCCTATATTGACAAAATTTGATTCCGGTCTTACCACTAGTGGCTCTAAGCCTGAGAGATATAAATAAGGTTTTATCATTTTATTCTGTTATCCGTTTTTTTTGAACTGATTATTCTTTACTAAAGGAATAAATATCCCTTTACAAAATACTTTCTGTTACAGGCAATGTCCTTGGCTTTAAGTTCTTCACCGCATCAGCAATATGCTTGATATGATCCGGTGTAGTACCACAACAGCCGCCTACAATATTTACATACCCATTTTTTGCCCAGTCTTCCAGAAAATGCGCGGTTTCATGGGGTTGCTCATCATACTCACCCATAGCATTTGGTAACCCTGCATTAGGATATGCCGAGGTGTAACAACTTGCAATACCACTCAATTCTGCAATATGCGGGCGCATTTCCGCCGCACCTAAGGCACAGTTCAATCCTACACTCAAGGGCTCAGCATGACTAACCGAAACATAAAATGCTTCTAACGTCTGCCCGCTTAGTGTTCTGCCACTCGCATCCGTAATCGTACCCGAAATCATAATGGGTAGTTCCGGCTTCCCGATTTCTCTGAAATATTTTTTAATGGCGTAAATAGCGGCTTTACTGTTTAGTGTATCAAATATCGTTTCTACCAACAAAATATCGACTCCGCCATCTACTAAACCCTTTATCTGTTCGGTGTAAGCATCAGCAACTTCATCAAAACTTACTGCTCTGAAACCCGGATTATTTACATCTGGGGACAGCGACAAAGTCTTATTTAACGGCCCCATTGCCCCCGCAACAAAAGCAACGCCTTTTTCTTTACCGGCCGGCGTCTGCAGAAATTTGTCAATAGCATTTCGCGCTCGTTGTGCAGCAGCAACATTCAATTCATAAGCCAGCGATTGCATATCGTAATCGGCCTGCGCAATTTTGGTGCTGCTAAAAGTATTGGTTTCCAAAATATCTGAACCAGCCTCCAAATACTGCATATGAATTGCCTCAATGACCTGTGGCCTTGTAATACTCAACAAATCATTATTGCCCTTCAGATCGAGGTGCCAATCCTTAAATCGCTCGCCACGAAAATCTTCTTCTTCCAACTTGTATTGCTGAATCATCGTACCCATAGCGCCGTCAATCACTAAGACGCGCTGCTGTAATAATTCTCTTATATCCATATTCAGATAATTAAAATTAATAATGAACAATGAATAATATTTACTCATCATCTCAATCACGGGCCAATAAAACGTTTGGGAAATTATTTTAGATATATATTCGGAAACGTTTATTAGTTCTTTTAGAGGCTGAACAATAAACAAATCTGCCTACAATGTGCAAATTTACGATTATTTATAATAAGTGAAAAATGAAAAGTGGGGAAAATGGGTAAGGCAAAAAAGATAGCTTGAAGAGCTACCAATATCTAGCCCATATCTATCGTACATAACTTTCTACCGGCAACCTGTTTGCGAGGCTGCGGCCAAGGGTCAATTCATCCGCAAATTCCAGTTCGCCACCAAAAGCAATGCCACGCGCAATGGTGGTAACTTTGCAAGAAGATTTTTGCAATTTTTTCTGAATATAATAAATGGTGGTATCCCCCTGAATATTGGGGTTAAGTGCAAAAATAAGTTCTTCTATTTCCTCTTTCTCTACACGATTAATGAGTGCCTCAATGGTCAAATCGTTAGGACCAACACCATCTAAAGGAGAAATAACACCGCCTAAAACATGATAAGTTCCGCTAAACTGTTCGGTACTTTCTATAGCTATTACATCACGAATATTCTCAACCACGCAAATCAAATGCTTCTTACGCATAGAATTGCTGCAGATAGCACAAATATCATTATCACTAATATTAAAACACCTTTTGCAAAACTTAATGCCAGAGCGCATTTGTGCGATCGTTTCACTAAAATGATTGACCTCCCCCTGTTCCTGCTTTAGTAAATGCAATACCAATCGCAAAGCGGTCTTTTTGCCAATACCCGGGAGTTTGGCAAATTCGTTAACGGCTTTCTCAAGAAGTGAAGAGGGTAACTGCATTTTACAAGTTTAATGGTTTGTTCGCACCCGAATTACTATTTGGATCCGCCTT
This sequence comes from Arachidicoccus sp., assembly GCF_050436765.1. NCBI lineage: Bacteria > Pseudomonadati > Bacteroidota > Chitinophagia > Chitinophagales > Chitinophagaceae > Arachidicoccus > Arachidicoccus sp. The sequence goes on from NZ_JBNQGD010000335.1 coordinate 21,267, forward strand.
CAAATATATATCCCACTGATTGATAATATCGGCAATAAAATCAAATTCCTTTTTGATAGGAACTACTTTTTCCGGCTGTATTCTCTTCTGATAATTTCCGGGAGTCCATTTTAAATCCCCATTTAAATCATACAAAATCCGGAAGTGATATTTTCCCGGTTCAAACAAAGGAATTTTCACTTCCCTGCCTGCGCCGATGGCAATAGAATCAACCATTTTATCCGAAGAAAATATCTGCAAAACAGGTTTTAGAGATGTATCCACATCGGGGAAATCAAGCTGTACTGTCGCATAATCGTGATTGGTTTTTGTTTGAAACCTTATCGTATCGGCCTTCGCCAGTGAAACGCCAAAACTATCTATGGCTGCATCTTTTGGAAAAATCAAGTAGAAATCTTTTCCTTCTTCCCAATGCCTACTAATCATAAACTGCTTATTTGTCGTATCCGTCTTTACTCTTTGTACGGTGTAGTTTTTTATTGGCGAATAATTGGTATCCACCAATTCAATCTTTGCAGAATCAAAAACTTTCAAAGGCTTACTATAATCAATCTCTAATGGTACTAATAGCCCCTGTTTTCCATTAGAAATATTTGTGGAAACTGTCAAAGGCTTTTTGGCTTCTTGTTCCTTACGTTTTGCTAATTGCTTTTCAGAAATTGTAACAGCATTTTTTGGTGGGGGTATTACAGGAAATGCCTGAAATGCATATAATGTAAGATTCTGCGTCGATGGCAAATTATTTGTATTAATCGAGCTGTCTAAATAAGCAAATTGTGCAGTTGAGTCGTTGTAATTTTTCTGGTATGAGTTGGCAAAAAAAAAAATGTTAAAATTTTTCTTTTGCCAAAAATGTAAAACAAAACGGCCAGCAAAATAGATTTTAGTATAATAATTAGGATTAGTAGTTTATACTGAGCTATCAGATAAATTGGTATACAATACCGCCAATAATGTAGAATCTACACCACCTGTTTGGGCCAAAATAACTTTCCCCGTAATAGAATCTGTATCTAAATGATCGCCCGTGCTAAAAACATAAGTAAAATTTTTCAACGTGTTCCCTTCATTAATATCTTTCAAGGCCTTCCCAAAATCATAGGCGTATGTAGTATTAGGCTCTAAAGTATCTTTTATCTTTATAGTAACCGTACGCAAATTACTTTCTACCGTAGGAATACTTTTAGGAATTGGTGATACAATTAGATTCGTAAAAATATTATCCAAGGTTACATATTCATCAAAATTGAGCGTTATTGTCTTTGCTTTAAAGTTCAAAGTTGAATCCTTAGGCATCGCCTGCAAAAGCACTGGAGGCAAAGTATCTCGAGGTCCACCATCGGGCGGAACAATTACAGCACAACCGGTTGGAAGCAGCCAACAACAAAAAACAATGATGATACTAACAAACAGGAATATTTTTTTCATTCAAAAATTTGGGTATTGCCCTTTCGACAAAATTATTGTTTCACAATTACTTTAGGTAGTTTTTACCGGAATTTTATATTATTCTTTGAAAGAAAGTTTAATCTTTATCAGCGGATACACCAAATACCTGTTTCTAACGACGAAGGCATATCTTTTTGGTGATACAATTGAATCGTTGCTTTTTTGAAATCCTGCGGCGCCGCCGTATATATATTTTCAAACACCTGAGGGTTACGGTCTACCAAAGGAAACCATGTACTTTGAATTTGAATCATAATGCGATGACCTTTCTTAAACGTATACAATACATCCGGCACATGAAATTTCACCAACGTCGGTTTGTCGGGTATAAATGCTTCGGGCTTTTCAAAACTATTACGATACTTACCACGCATAATTTCTGCACGGACCAAGGCTTCATATCCTCCTGCAACCACCTCTTTTCCATCTACCACATAATTGCTCAGTGTATCAGGATAAACGTCAATCAATTTGATGATAAAATCGGCGTCTGTTCCCGAGGTAGACACATACAAATTAGCTTCAGTTGCTCCAGCTAAAGTTACACTGCTATCTAGTGTCGGCGTAGAGAAAGTCAATACGTCAGCTCTGCGCGAAGCAAAACGCTGATCGGCATCCATATAAGTAACACCCCTATCCGCTTTTATCCCCCCTTCATAAGGCACCGGTTTTGCAGGATCAGAATTGTATTGGTCTGAAGAATTGGTCGCCTCTGGTGGCCGGAACGAGAGTCGATTTCCCTCGGCGAAATATAATTTAGTCGGCCTAATGTTTTTTGATGGCCAGCGATTAAAAGTATTCCATCGGTTCATTCCCACATCATACAACAAGGCCTCAGGCAAATGCGGCATGGGGGCATCCTTCAGATAATGCATAAAAAACGGGAATTCTATATTCTTCTGAAACCAACGACTGGTATTAAATCCAAAAGGGATATCTCCTAGGTGATTCATATTCATACTTGCCCACCCTCCATGATACCATGGCCCCATTACCAAGATATTTTCGTTTCCGGGATTTTTACGCTCAATACTTTGATATGTATTTACCGTACCCCACTGATCTTCTGCGTCGTACCAACCACCGACAAGCATTGTTGCTGCCTTCACATTCTTCATAAACTTACGAATATCACGTGCTTGCCACCATTTATCGTAATTGGGATGCATCAAAACGGTATCAAAGAATGGCGCGAGATGATGGTAATATTCTTTATTAACATTGGGTACCGTTTGCATTTTTAAAAAGAACTGATAATTATCGCTGTACCTGGCATTCAGTGGAGGCATTTTATTTTTATTCGGACCATTGGTGGAATTGACAAACCAATAATCAAAATCAAATTCATCCATCAAAAAGAATGCACCATTATGGTGGGTATCGTCGCCCAAAAACCAATTGGTCACGGGTGCTTGAGGGGACACTACTTTAATTGCAGCGTTACCAGATAATGCGGCATTAGTCGCAAAAAATCCGGGATAAGAAATGCCCCACACGCCCACTTTCCCGTTGTTGTGGGCAACATTTTTCACTAACCAGTCTACTGCGTCATAGGTATCCGATGCCTCATCGTGTTGGGTGCCTTTTTTGTTAACAATAAAGGGCGTAATATCTGTCCAGTCACCTTGGCTGTGGTGCTTACCACGTACATCCTGATAAACGAAGATAAATCCTTCTTCCATGAATTCGGGCGATGGCCCTAGTAAATACGGGAATTTATCCTGTTCATAAGGCGCTACCGAATAACAAGTACGCATCATCATCATCGGATATGTTTTAGACGTATCTTTTGGCACATATACATTCGTGAAAAGTCTTACACCATCGCGCATAGGAATCATAAACTCATACTTATTGTAATGCGTACGAGCATAACTTGTATCAAAAGGTAAAACGTCCCGGTGCTGGGCTTGCAAAACACTATTTAAACATAAAAGAATGGCAGTGAAGAAAAATAATTTTTTCATAAATTGACTTGAAAAATGAATGTACTAAAGTAAGGATTATATTCTGTTTATGTTTCAGCCGGCTGCTGGGAAATATGGCGAAACACTATACATCTGTTAGTTTCTTGCTAAGTGTTTGCCCGTTTTTTGAATGCCAAACAAAAATGAAGTAAATCTACAAACCATTTTAAATTACACTTCTTCTTCGTCCAAATCATGCAATTCCACATATAGATCATTGTCTTTTACAAAATTGCAATAATGGCAATCTTCTTTACCACAACCCGTATAAAAATCCCTTTCTTGAATTTTGTGCCATACTTCTTGCATCTGCTGTTTCACGACTTCCACTTCTCCGGGCGCTATACTCAGTTTAGCTCTGTGGTATTCTTTTTTATTATCTGGCTCTACAAAATCGAATTCGACGCTGGTAACTCGCCAATCTTTTAGATCATAATGATCTAATAATATTTTATAAAAAACAGCTTGCCGCCAATAATCACCCCCCAAGGGATTTTTGTCATCTGGTGCTTTCAGTTTATCTTTTGCGTTATCAAATTTACCTGTTTTATAATCCACTACGTTCACCTGCTTCCCGTCAAATTCCAATTTATCTAGTTTGCCCTTGATAGGCACGCCACCAACCACCACATTTTTGATCATTCTTTCAACGACCACAATTTTGTTCCAACTATCAATATATTTATTGTAATAATTACCCAATATTTCATGTCCATATTCCATGCGCCGATTAAAACTTTCCGCCACAAAATTTTCTCTATTGCGCTTCATACTCCAGTCAAAGTCCTGGATAAATATTTCTTTCGAAGGAAAGATATTATTATGGCTATTCATTTTGGTAAATAATTTTTCTAGAGCAAAATGCACGGCTGTCCCAAATACCAGTGCTTCATTTTTCGCAGCCGGAATGCGCAACAATTGGTTGAAATAAAAACTTAACGGACATTTTAAAAAATTGTTCAAAGCAGTTACATTCATTACAAATTTGTCCAATACCTCATCCAGTAAATCAGCTTCCTGTTTTTGAAGTTCAGGCGCCTGCCTTCTAGTAAATTCCAATAATTGAAAAGCCATTTTTTGCTCTTCACTAATTACGCAAGACTCTGCCACAAATGGCTGCCCTTCCTGTATTTCAGCAATAAATTGCGTCGGTTCCAATTCCTTATTTTTATTATCAAATTTGTAATAGGAAATAAATAAGTGCTGTTCCGCGCGTGTCATCGCCACATAAAAAAGCCGGCGCAATTCTTCTATAACTTTTTCTTTTGCCACCGAAAAAAACAAAGTATCGGGATAAGAGAACCCCCCCATATTACCTCTCTTTTTCTCCCAACTCCCACTGATACAGCCGGCAAAATATACATATTGAAATTCCAAACCTTTGGAACCATGCGCAGTTAGCAGGTTTACTCCTTTGTCCGTTCCATTTATTTCTATGATAGGAATAGGTAATTTTTCTTCCTTCATTAAATCGATATTACTCATCAATTGTTGCAAATTCAAATACGGATTGCGCGCCGTTTCTTCTTTGATGAAATCAAAAAGTGCAGTCAGTATTTTCAGCAATTTGAATTTTTCCGGACTGCCCATTATAAAAGAAATAAGTCCCAATTTAACAATAACATTTTCAAATAATCTTTGTAAGCTCTCATTGGGCACGTCTGCAATCAAGCTTTCTAACGCATTGCTTGCTTTTGCAAACCCTGCGGGAATCGCAGCCGAGAATAGTTCTCTTGCCGGCGCATTTACTTTCTCATACAAAAGCTTTCTAATGGAAGTTTTATCTTCTTTAAATTGCGACTTACTTACTTCAATAGAAAGTTGAGCAATCTCAATAGGTGGAATCGCAAACCAATCGTAGTGTAATATCTCAAACAACATTTCATCACCACCGAAAGGAGCATCCTGCTCCGCATTGAGATAATTTAAAACCATTAGTAGTTTTTTACCAAAGGGTGTTGTAAAAACATTCTCGTTGCGCTTGCTATAATAGAAAATATTTTTAAGTTGAAAATATTTCGCCAGCTCTTCGCCATATTTATGTTCTTTATAGATTACGGCAATTCTTCCGGGCTGAATGCCCTGCTGTATCAACTTTTCAACACTCAACGTAATGCCTATCATTTCATCTCGCTGCGTAGCATATTCGAGTAAAAGTGGCTGAATTGCTAATGCATTAATTTTTTCATTAGAAGCAACCAAGACCTTACTCAAACCCGGTAACTGATTGACTAAACGTTCTTTATTTTTTTCAATTATTGTTCTTGAATGATCCAAGACAGGTTGCACGGAACGATAGTTTTTGGTAAGTACAATAGTCTTCAGATCCTTTGATAAGCCAGTAGCAAAGTCCACCATATTATCCAAGTTCGCCCCTTGAAAACGATAGATACTTTGATCATCATCACCCACGACAAATATATTGGGCTTCTCCCAATAATTCATCAATAAATGCACCAACGAATTTTGCGTACCGCTGGTATCTTGATATTCATCTACCAAAATATATAAATACTGCTCTTGATAATTATTGAGTAGCAATGGATTTTCTTCAAAAGCCTTCAAAACCCAATTAATCATATCATCAAAATCGTACCTATTGTTGCGACGCATCAAGGCCTGATAGCGATCAAACTCCTCAACTGCCGCACGCAATTTGTCCATGCGATCAAGCAAATCTTCAAATTTAGGCTTCAGGTCACCGACATTTTTGTCTTTGAACTTCTTCTTGTATTTATATTCAACGTAATACTGCGAATCTTCCTCACAATTACGCACCTGTTCAATAAACTCGTCGATTTTCTCTTCAATAAAATTGGCCGTCCAACCTTCACGCTTCATTGTGCTAAATAGCGAACGCAGATTAGGAATATCGTAATACACGTCGCCACGATAACGTTTCAGCGGATTGTCTTTTTTAAACCCGTCAATCAATTCTTTAAATAAATCAATACTCTCCAAATCAGAAATTGCATCTAAGGAATTTTTCTCAAAATAAGAAAGATTGGCCTGGATAATATCGTTGCAAAAAGCGTGAAAAGTGTAAATATTTACCTTGTATGCCTCCGCGCCAATAAAGGCTTTCAATCGGCGACGCATTGCGACCACCCCTGCATCCGTATAAGTAAGGCAAAGAATATTCTCAGCCAACGTATCTGTGTTCAACAAAATATTTCCAATGCGTGCCGATAGGATCTGTGTTTTACCTGTTCCAGGCCCGGCAATAACCATTACGGGTCCTTCAATAGTATCTACGGCTTCTTTTTGCTGCTCATTTAAAGTATTGTAAACCTGCTGAAATTTTTGCAACTGTTCTGAATTCTGCGGCATTAATTAATGTATTTGATAGCGAAAGTAAAATGATTTTGGCAATGAACATTAGAAGGAGGGGGGTTTCTCTCGGTACATCCTCACGATAACGCGGGAAACTTTGCCGTCCTTAGCAAATGCAGCCAAGCATTCTCCCCGATTATTCTATTGCTTAACCCGGAAGTTAGGTATAAAAATAAAAAGCACCACAGATAAGTAGTGCTTTTGGAAAATTTATCGGTAAACGGCTAACCTGGCACACGGGAAATATATTTTTGAATTTCTTTGATCTGATTCACCACTTCTTGGGTAGTGGGGTTACAAGCTTTTGCCTTACGGAAAAATTCTTTAGCCGCGCGGAACTCACGTTTATTCATCATTATCTGACACATTCCCAAATTGGCAACCGCTTTACTTTCATTATCGGGAATACCCAATTTTAAAGCCGCTCTCAAATAGCCTTCCGCACCACGCATATCTCCTTTTTGCATCGCCATCATACCGAGTTGTAATTTATTGGCGCCTTCCGCTTCCGGCATTGAAGAACCTATTGCAGAGGATTTTTTTAGGTTTTTTTCCGCTTCTTCAAAATCCTGATTCATCATCGCCAAATTGCCTCTCAAAGTATAATATGTAGAACGGACAGGCTTGATGAGCATACCGGGAAACCAAATAGAATCCATTATTTTTTTTACTTCATCCACATTTCCATCTTCCATCGGTTTTTGAATAAGGCGTAACGGCCCTATTAAAAAATGAGATAACAGACCAATCAAGGCAATAAAATATAACGGGAACATTGCCCAAAAACCAACTGTACCGGAGACATTTAAAACTACCGCAAGAACCGCTAATAAAATACTTAACCAAAAACGGTATTTAATAATCAGATTGTAAAACTTCATTTTATCATTTTTTTCGAGCGGCAAAGATAAGTGGTTTACTCCTTACCTCTGCATAAATAAATTATTTTCCCAAGTAAAGCATTTCTATTTTCAAATTAGAAACCTTACTTTTGCTGCACTTCAAAAATGGGTCTCGTAGTTCAATGGATAGAATAGGAGTTTCCTAAACTCTAGATACAGGTTCGATCCCTGTCGAGACCACAAAAAAGGGACTTAAGCATAACCTAGGTTTTGTCTTTTGTTATGTTGGAAAAGGCTTCAGGATTCCTAGTAAAACATACCGTTATCACTACTCTTAAGGAAAGAAAGTGAACCAAATTTTAAAATAGTTGTACTTTTTTTGCTTTCCAGGATAATATCTATCTACCGGATCGATTAATGACAACCTAATGGGTGCCACCCATATCTATATCTTATACAAATTCAAATAAATCAATAGGGACTCCAGTGGATTAAAATCTTCTTGTCTTTTCTTCTCCTTTATTATGCTGGGAATCTTTTCTAAACTATCTAGTCGGCTCCCGTTATTATTAAAATTTACCGCCAGCCTAATCCAGGAGCCACATGCTCCAAAATAGAAGACAGTACATGTACATTATAGTCTACCCCCAATGTATTGGGTATTGTCAATAAGACCGTATCCGCCTCTTGAATAGCTTCATCCTCTGACAACTCCTTTATAAGTTGATCTGGCTCTGCAGCGTAACTTCTTCCGAAAATGGCGCGTTTACCTGCTTCAATCATCCCAATTTTATCAACCCGATCAGCTTCCTGTCCAAAGAAATAGCGATCTTGATCATTTACCAGGGCGAAAATAGACCGGCTGACGGAAACCCTCGGTTCGCGATCGTGTCCCGCTTTTTTCCAGGCTTCCTTGTACAACCTAATCTGCTCGGCCTGTTGTATATGGAAAGCTTTGCCGCTTTCATCGCTTTTTAAAGTAGAACTTTGAAGGTACATCCCTTTTTCTGCGGCCCAAACCGCCGTATCATTAGAACCAGCTCCCCACCAGATACGATTACGCAATCCTTCTGAATATGGTTCTAAACGTAATAAGCCCGGTGGATTTGGAAACATCGCAGATGGATTAGGTTGGGCAAATCCAACACCTTTTAATCCATTCAGGAATTCCAATGCTTTACGACGTCCCATATCTGCATCAATTTCTCCATTTTCCAGTTCATATCCAAAATAATGCCACCCATTTATTACTTGTTCCGGTGAACCTCTGCTGATGCCCAATTGCAATCGTCCACCCGAAATTAGATCCGCGGCCCCGGCATCTTCCACCATATAAAACGGGTTTTCATAACGCATATCAATTACTCCGGTACCAATCTCTATTTTGCTTGTTTTGGCGCCAATAGCCGAAAGCAAAGGAAATGGGGATGCTAACTGAGGAGCAAAATGATGTACACGAAAATAGGCGCCGTCTATCCCAATTTCTTCCGCAGCAACAGCCAAATCAATGGATTGAAGTAAAGTATCGCTCGCTGTACGTACCTTATAGGAAGGGTGGTTAGCCCAATGTCCAAATGATAAAAATCCTATTTTTTTCATAATTCATAATTTATGTTAAGCGAAGGGCTGTCATCCATTTTGTCGGTTAATATGATCAATTTTTACGTTGCTTTAAAGACGCAGTAAATTAGCCTATGTCAAAGTTCGCTTATTAACACGAACTTTATGAACACCGACAATGAAAAAACAGAAAAACCGTTTGAGTTTGATTACCAAGAGGTGACCAACATAGCCATTAAGCAAAACAAAAACCATTTTGTCCCCCTAAAAGTTGTATCCGTTTTCTGTAGCGAATACATATATTTCACTTCGCATAAAATCATTATGGTGAAAAAAAATCCTTTCTATCTTCTTCTCGCGCAGCACATTTCTGTGCATCAATTTCCAACGAGTCATAAAAAGAGCTAATAAATTAAAGAAAAAAATAATTGTCATACTAAATTAATTAGTATATTGCAACTAATTCAGTTAGTAATTAAACTTAAAAATATGAGTCACGCAGGAAAAAATCTACGCTATCTAAGAAAGTTACGTGGATGGACACAAGAACAATTTGCCAATAAGATATCCATCAAACGCTCTCTGCTTGGGGCTTACGAGGAAGAACGCGCCGAGCCTCGTATAGAGACTTTACAAACCGTATGCGCTATGTTTAAACTTAGCATGGACGACATTTTATTAAAAGACTTGGAAGTTCCAAATGGCGGTGGCAGCTATATAGATAAACGCCGGGCGATGAAAATGGCGAGTTCCGCTTCTGCCGAAATACATTTTGTTCCCGTTAAAGCGGCTGCGGGTTACTTGGCAGGTTATGCCGATACCGAATTTATTGATGAGTTAAATACCTTCACCTTACCCATGTTGGCACCCGGCTATTATCGCGCCTTTGAAATTGTGGGAGATAGTATGTTGCCCACACCCAGTGGTAGCGTAATTGTTGGTGAAAAAGTAGAAAATTTTGAAGAGGTAAAAAACAACAACGCATATATTGTGGTATCACGCAATAATGGCATTGTCTATAAAAGAATCAATAAAAACAATCGTTCAAAAAACAATATTACATTAATAAGCGACAATCCCATTTACGATCCTTATCAAGTAGAGAAAGAAGATATTCTGGAACTTTGGAAAGCGCAGATGATTATTACCAAAGCAACTGTTCAAAACCGTTGGGATGTAGGTCAATTGGCAGGAATGGTGAATAATTTGCAAGAGCAGGTTTCTTCTTTGAAAAAGAAAATGAACTAATTTTCGTCAATGGATTAATGAAACGTTGTGTAAATAATTACCCGAACCCTTATTGCCCCATTCCATAATAAGTAAAACCAGTTTTGTGTAAGAATACATCATCGTAAATATTGCGGCCGTCGAAAACAACTGCAGCTTGCATATTTGACTTTATAAGCTGCCAATTAGGTAGGCGAAACTCGTTCCATTCTGTTATCAGGGCGATGGCACTTGCGCCTTTGATCGTTTCATAAACGTCGCCACACCAAATAACTTTTTCGCCCAAAATTTTTCGTGCTTCATGCATTGCTACAGGATCAAAGACTCTTACAAAAGCGCCTGACTGCAGCAAATCTTCGATTAAGACAAAGGCAGGTGCTTCACGAATATCATCCGTATTAGGTTTGAAGGATAGGCCCCAAACTGCAATCGTCTTGCCCTTTATATCGTTATCAAAATGACGCATGATCTTTTTAAACAAGACTTTCTTTTGGGCATCATTAATATTTTCTACAGCTTCTAATAGTTGTAAATTATAACCATTATCTTTCCCTGTTTTCACCAATGCTTTCACATCTTTTGGAAAACAAGAACCACCATATCCTACACCGGCATACAAAAATTTTTTTCCAATACGCGGATCAGAACCGATGCCTGCACGCACATGAGTAATATTTGCACCCACAATTTCACAGAGATTAGCGATATCATTCATAAAGCTTATCCGAGTAGCCAACATAGCATTAGCCGCATATTTAGTCATTTCAGCAGAAGGAATATCCATATACAAAATACGATAGCCATTTAACAAAAATGGTTTGTATAAAGTATCCATCGTCTCCTTCGCACGGTCGCTATCAATGCCCACAACAATACGATCGGGGCTCATGAAATCTTTAATTGCCGCGCCTTCCTTTAAAAATTCGGGATTAGAAACCACGTCAAAAGTTGTGGTATGATTGTTTAATTGGAGGCCTTCGTTTATTGCCGCTCTTACTTTTTCGGAAGAACCTACAGGAACCGTGCTTTTGGTTATGACAACCGCATAACCCTTTAAATAGGTTCCAATTTCCTTTGCCACAGCCAACACATAGCGCATATCCGCACTACCATCTTCACCGGGAGGTGTACCCACTGCAATAAAAATAGCACCGACGTCTTCAATATTATCAGCCAAAGAAGTACTGAAACTAAGACGTTTCCCTTCTACATTTATTTTTACAATCGTTTCCAGACCGGGTTCATAAATAGGTAAAATACCCTTATTAAGATTGTCAATTTTATTTTTATCAATATCTACACAACAAACCTCCACACCTATATCCGCTAAGCAGGCACCCGTTACCAATCCTACATAGCCTGAACCAACTACTAGTACTTTCATCGTTTGCTGTTTTAGTGGCCTCGCCAAGAATCGAACTTGGATCTGGAGCTTCGGAAACTCTTATACTATCCATTGTACTACGAGGCCTAGATGTATCTTATTTCATTTTGGTTGGCAAAGATAATCTTCCATTTTTTATTT
>NZ_JBNQGD010000336.1:0-11138 GCF_050436765.1 Arachidicoccus sp.
AGAAAAAATGAAAATGATGAAATGTTCCCATTTTTCTATACATTTAATCCTTCATTTCTTCATCCTAAATATATTTTCATGAAATTCATTAAGCTATTTTGTTGCTTATTTTTCCTTTGCCTTCAAATGCAAACCTTTGCACAAACGGATAGCCTCGACAAGTATATTCTTACTCCCCAATCATCTCCGCTGCCCCAAATAAATGGAGCGCAGGTATTTGGCGTAAGGCCTGGTTCTCCGATAATTTATAAAATTGCCGTATCAGGCACTAAACCTATTCATTATAAAGTGGAAAATTTGCCAGATGGGATAAAAGTAGATGAAAACTCGGGTATTATCACGGGCGCGATCACTAAGGAGGGGAACTATAAAATGAAGATTATCGCTTCCAATGCTTTAGGAAAAGCGAAAAGAGATTTTACCATAAAAGTGGGTAATTTATTAGCACTGACACCGGTGATGGGCTGGAATAGCTGGAACTGTTGGGGGCTGAGTGTTAATGCAGATAGGGTAAAAGCCTCTGCACAAGCTATGATAGATAAAGGGTTAATTGATCACGGATGGAGTTATATTAATATTGACGATGGGTGGGAAGCGGAGAAGCGCAATGCTGATGGTACAATTGCGACTAACGAAAAATTTCCAAATATGAAATCTTTAAGTGACTGGTTGCATGCGCAAGGATTGAAATTCGGTATCTATTCTTCTCCAGGAACGCGTACCTGTGGTGGCTTCTTAGGCTCTTATCAACATGAATTACAAGATGCTACGACATATGCGAATTGGGGTGTAGATTATCTAAAATACGATTGGTGCAGTTATGGTGATGTTTATAAAAAAGAAGGTGACACTTCTGTTGCTGCTTTTAAAAAACCTTACATAACGATGCAAAAGGCGCTAGCTCAACAGCATCGAGATATTTACTACAGCCTTTGTCAATACGGTATGAGAGATTCATGGAAATGGGCTCCGGAAGTAGGAGGCAATAGTTGGCGTACTACTGGTGACATTAACGATAGTTGGAAAAGTCTTACCAATATTTGGTTTAGACAAGCTGCTCTGTATCCTTATGCATCTCCGGGCCATTGGAATGATCCAGACATGCTGATTGTGGGTATGTTAGGCTGGGGGGATCATTTGCATCCTACCAAACTTAAACCTGATGAACAATATACGCATATAAGCATGTGGTGCTTATTGTCTGCACCCTTGTTGATTGGTTGCGATATGAGTAAACTGGATAATTTTACAACCAGCCTTTTAACCAATGATGATGTATTGGCGCTAGATCAAGATGTCTTGGGTAAACAAGCAAAGCAAGTTATAAAATATGACGATTACCAAGTGTGGGTGAAAGATTTGAGTGATGGCTCACATGCAATTGGTATTTTCAATGTCTCAAACAAAGAAATGGAAATTACAGTTAATTGGAAAGATTTAGGATTATCTCAAAAACAAAATGTGCGCGATTTGTGGCGGGAGAAAGATTTAGGGAAGTATAAAAGAACTTTCGAAACACCGGTTGCTTCACACGGTGTACGATTGATTAAAGTGTGGTAATTATTATACCTATTTAAAAGCTATATTTTTAAAAATGCTCATTAGAAATGAGCATTTTTTTTGCGATCCATTAAATTGGCTCAGCGTTTTATTATTTATGTTTACTTGGTTTGAAGGACATGAAATGCTTTATCTTGTTCACTATTTTACGGGCAAGCTTTTTAGAGGTTTGAATGTCTTGATAACGGCTTTTCTGCGAGGGCAAAAAACCGTGCTATTCAACCTATCATTTATATTGTGTTCAGCCAAAAACGATGAATCGTTTTTGCGCTAGAATTTATAAATTTGTAGGATGAATGACTCAACACCTTTAGCTGAAAGACTTCGTCCTAATACGCTAGATGAATTAGCAGGACAGCAGCATTTAACTGGGGCAAATAGCATATTGCGTACGGCTATCGAAAACGGTAAAGTTCCTTCAATGATTTTATGGGGTCCGCCGGGCGTAGGTAAAACGACGATTGCCAATATTATTGCGCATAATTTGCAAGTACCTTTTTATCAGTTAAGTGCTATTAGTAGTGGGGTAAAAGATGTACGGGAAGTATTGGAGAATGCTAAAAAACAAGTAGGGGCTGTTTTGTTTATTGATGAAATTCACCGTTTTAACAAAGGGCAACAAGATGCCTTACTAGGGGCGGTGGAAAAAGGTATTGTTACTCTGATAGGTGCCACCACAGAAAATCCATCTTTTGAAGTGAATTCGGCTTTACTTAGTCGATGTCAGGTGTATGTATTAAAGCCCTTAAATCGAGACGATTTGAATGCCTTATTACAAGAGGCTATTAAGAGAGATATACTCTTTAAAGAACTCCCTATCGAATTAAAAGAAACTGAAGCTCTCTTGAATATATCTGGAGGCGATGCGCGTAAACTATTGAATCTCCTGGAACTTTGCGTCAATACGCTAAGTGAAAAATCGTCCAAAGAAATTATAATTACTGATGATGTGGTGATGCAAATTGCACAGCAGAAAATTGCTTTGTACGATAAAAAAGGAGAGCAGCATTATGACATTATTTCTGCCTTTATCAAAAGTATGCGCGGAAGTGACCCTAACGCAGCTGTTTATTATTTGGCTAGAATGATAGAAGGTGGAGAAGATGTAAAATTTATAGCGCGACGTATGGTGATTTTTGCGAGTGAAGATATTGGTAATGCGAATGCAAATGCACTTTTGTTAGCAAATACCACATTTGATGCTGTGAACAAAATCGGCTATCCGGAATCACGTATTATATTATCACAATGCGCGACTTATTTGGCGTCCAGTGCGAAAAGTAACGCGAGTTACGTTGCTATTGATGAGGCGATCACTCTGGTTAAAAAGACGGGAGATTTGCCTGTACCACTACATCTGCGCAACGCACCAACCAAATTGATGAAGCAAATGAATTATGGTAGGGATTATCAATATGCGCATAATTACGAAAGGAGTTTTGCTGGACAAGAGTATTTGCCCGAAAAGATTATAGGTACAAAATTTTACGATCCCGGATCAACACCGCGGGAAGTAGAATTACGCAAGTTTTTAAAATCCTTGTGGAAAGAAAAATATAACTATTAGCTTAATAGGTAAGAATGGAAATCGATCTATGTCTTTTTCTGCTTTAGAAAGTGAATAAATTATTTGGATACAAAACATAAATCTACTAATTTTGTAGACTAATAGTTATTTAAATGAAAATAAATTCAAATCTTTCTTGTCCTATTTCAACAAAAAAAACCGATGAGAATATTGTGCGAACAGTTGCTCTATTCGTTTTCATTTTTACAATGCTTGGCGTGTTTTTAAATAGTGTGCTGATAATTTCTTTGTTAGTACTTGATTTTGCGAGCAGAGCTTTTTTCAGTGGAACAGCCAGTCCATTGAAGATATTGGCAAAAGTGATATCTAAATGGTTTAAATTTAATAAAAAACCGGTGGATGTTGCACCCAAAAGATTTGCCGCTATATTAGGATTTGTTTTTATTTCCCTAATTTTAATTTTTACGCTTTTACATGAAAATATTTTGGTAAATAGCTTTACGGTAATGTTATTGGCTTGTGCTCTTTTAGAATCAGCTTTCGGTTTCTGCTTGGGTTGTTTTATTTATACTTATGCAGTTTTACCTTTCAAAAAATAGATGGCATTGTCGGTTATTATTTTAATTTGAAATATTATTAGGCTAAGGGGTTATTAATCCATTTTATAATAAATCGATAAAAACCGGTCCTCACGGTGCAGTTCACTTTCTCCCAAATAATCCGTCTAAATATTCTTCTTTAAAATCGATATAAGTCGGGCTGCCGCCGGAAGGAGAGAAGTTGGGAATCTGACACTTAAACAAATCTTCGACTAGTTGTTTCATCTCGTCGGAACTTAATATTTTTCCGGCTTTAATGGCGTGTTGACGAGAAAGACAACGCACTACTTTTTCACGTTTACTAAATTTGACATCACTGTTGAAATGCTTAAACTGTTCTAATAAAAGTTCAATAGCTTTTGTTTCATTTCCATTTGCAACATCCGCAGGGACAGCAGTAATTAAATATATATCTTCTGACGCCTTTTCTATTTGATATCCGATGATTTGTAATTCGGGTAATAAATCTTCCAAAAGAATACTGTCGGCAATGGATAGTCGAAGTTCTGTAGGAATAAGCACTTGCTGAGATATGCCGGATTTTTTGTGAATGAAGGAAGCAAATTTCTCATACAAAACTCTTTCGTGTGCTAGTTGTTGATGCACGAGTATAAACCCATTAACCGATGGTGCTATAATATATGTCCGAAGCAATTGTAAGAATGGAGCTGAAGTGATAATCTTATTAATTGCCGTTACTTCTTTTTCTAGATTCAGTATGTTGTATTGTGGTAGAGAAAGAGATTTCTCTTCATGATCGTTTTGCAAAAACGCATCAATCTTATTTGTCGTATCACGCACCTCACTTGGTTGGTAAAAACTTTGCCAATGCTTTAATTCTCCTTTGTTATCAGATTCTATAAAATGTGCTTGATTTTTTTGCGTGAAGGTTTTATATAAATTAGAGGAGGTCGCCGCATTTTTATTATCTTCATCAAAGGGTTTGTTTATGGCATCTAATTGCTGAATTTCGGAATTGAGTGAGAAGTCTAGCGAAGGCATTACACTTGCCTGTGCCAATGCATGTTTCACAGCGGCTTTGACAAAAGCATAAATTATTTTTTCATCCTCAAATTTTATTTCTTGTTTTGTTGGATGTACATTAATGTCCACTTGCGCTGGGTCAATATCAATAAACAAAACATATAAAGGGAAATTCTCTTTTGGAATTAATTCGCTGAAAGCACCAGTAATAGCGTGATTTAGATAGGCGCTTTTGATAAAACGACTATTGACAAAAATATATTGATCGCCACGTGTTTTCTTAGATACATCCGGTTTGCCAATAAAGCCTGAGATATTTATATAATCGGTCTCATCCTTTACTGCAACCAGTTGCGATTGCAAATTATTCCCCAATGACTGAATTACTCTTTGTTTTAGAGATCCTCCCTCCAAATGCAAAACTTTTTGTCCATTGCTGGTTAAAGAGAAATGGGTAGCTGGAAAAGCCATCGATACACGAATAAACTCTTCGATGATGTGGCGCAGTTCGGCTACATTACTCTTGAGGAAATTCCTTCTTGCAGGTACATTGAAAAACAAATTTTTCATGCTTATGCTGGTGCCCTTAGGGGCTGCACAGGGCTCTTGTTTTACAACTGCACTATTTTCAACTTCTAGATAAACGCCTAATTCATCGTCTTCACGACGTGTTTTTAACTCTACTTGTGCAACTGCTGCAATAGAGGCTAAAGCCTCGCCACGAAATCCCATGGTTTTAATATGAAATAAATCATCAATGCGTTGTATTTTGCTAGTAGCATGGCGTTCAAACGACATGCGTGCATCTGTTTCGCTCATGCCCTTTCCATTATCAATTACCTGAATTAAGGCTTTGCCTGCATCGTTGATAATGAGTTTTATGTCTGTTGCACCTGCATCTACAGCATTTTCCAAAAGTTCTTTAACCGCGCTTGCAGGTCGTTGTATCACTTCACCAGCGGCAATTTGGTTGGCAATATTATCGGGCAATAATTGTATGATATCCACAAATAAATCCTTTCTTCTTTAAACGTAAAAATGTGTAGCGAAGTTAGCTTTAATTTGTCGATTTAAGGATTTGTGTATCTACTCTTTCTCAAATCAATTTTAAACTTTACTTTTGCGGCACAAATTTATTGTATGGGAAGAATATTTGAGGTAAGAAAGTCAACTATGTTTGCGCGTTGGGATAAGATGTCCAAACAGTTTACGCGCATAGGTAAAGAAATAAATATTGCCGTTAAAGCCGGTGGGGGAAATCCGGATACGAACCCGGCTTTAAGAAGATGCATGCAAAATGGTAAAAGTGTAAACATGCCCAAAGATCGAATTGAAGCAGCGATCAAAAAGGCATTGGGCAGCGATACTGAAAATTATGAAGAACATTTATATGAAGGTTACGCTCCGCATGGGGTCGCGATTTTGGTAGAAACGGCTACTAATAATAATACACGTACCGTAGCCAATGTGCGCTCTCATTTTAATAAAGGCGGTGGGGCTTTAGGAACAAATGGAAGTGTGAGTTTTCAATTTAAAAAAATGGGTGTTTTTAAATTGAATCCGGAAGGTTTGGACGCAGATGAATTGGAGTTAACACTGATAGATGCGGGATTAGATGAAATGGGAGAGAGTGTTGATGATAATGAAAACCCCGTATTGGTGCTTCGTTGCGGATTCACAGATTTTGGGAATTTACAAAAAGCATTAGAAGATAAAAATATTACTCCTTTAAGTGCAGAATTAGAATGGATTCCGAATGTGACCGTTCCGGTGACGGATGAACAAGCAGAAGATGTGAGTAAATTAATTGATCGCTTGGAGCAAGATGAGGACGTGAATAAAGTCTTCCATAATATGCAATAATTTTTGATGAAGAATTTTTTAAAAAGAAGATGCCGGCTAGAATTTCTTGCCGGCATCTTATATTGTTCATCGATACTAGTGGGTAATTATTTTAATGTCTTTTTTAATTTTCTAAAATTTCCATCAATAGGTGTATCGATGTGCAGGCCAAGAATATGTGCTATAAGTGGATAAATATTTATATTCTCGAAGTTTTTTACTTGTATATGTTGTTTAAATGCTGGGCCCCAGGCATAAAAGGTGGCTTGCATTTCGGGTAAACGGTTATCGAATCCATGTGCGCCCATCATTTTTCTGCTGCCAAAATAAAAACTATATGGAGGATTTGGTGCTAAAATAATATCTCCTAGACGCCCATATTTATCGTCTTTTTTTCTATAATGCCATTTTTTAGGTGTTTTATTTATGAGATAAACATTGTAATTCTGGGCTACTTTTTTAATAGCTTTATAAGTGGGCTCTATGTCAGCTTTATTTTTCGCATACAAGTGAATTAACTCACCACCTTTGGCTATTGTAAATTTACCGGTATCAATTACTGTTGGTAAAAATAAGTCTTTGGTGGAATCAATATTGGCAAACCCATGATCAGAGACGAAAATGAAATTGATAGGAAGTCGTGTGCTACGGCACATTTCCACTATTTTATGGATCGAGCTGTCGACAAAATGCACAGCCGCTTCCGTTTGTTTTGCATCTACGCCATGTAAGTGTTCTTGATGATCCACTTCGGGGAAATAAAAAGTGATAAAATGAGGTCTCGTAGTCGCAGGTTTTTGTAGCCATTCTTGTAAAATAGCAATTCTTCTATCTATGGGAATAGACTCGCTATAATTATAGTAATATGTTGGCGGTACTCCATCTATATGACTTTCGGACCCCACCCAGTAAAAACTAGCAGATAACATTTTTTGTGTTTCTGCCAATACCCAAAGTGGCTCGCCGCCGTACCAGGAAGAATCGCGTACCGCATATTTATTACTCACCTTATAAAATTGTTTCCGATTTGGGTCGTAAAAAGTGTTATCCACAATCCCGTGATGTGAGGGGTATAACCCAGTGATAATACTGTAATGATTAGGAAATGTAAGTGACGGATAGCTAGGTTTCATAGACACCGCTTTTACGCCATTATTACTAAGTTGCTTTAGGAATTGTGCATTGTATTTTTCGGTAAGGTCATACCGGTAACCATCCGCGGAAATAAGTATCACATAAGGTCTTGTCACTTGAGCAGGTGCGTTGGTTCTGTTCGGAATAATTTGTTGCATGGTATCTTGTGCTTTAGAATTCCATGACATTAACGAAAGGCCAATGATAAGCACCCAGATGCGTTTTAAAAATAAATTATACATATGGACTAGCATTGAAAAGATTTGTATTTCCGAAGAAATAAAATTTATTTTGTGAACCAGAAACTTCAAAGCAAAAGTAATCAACAAGTATGAAGAGAGTATTAAAAATATTACAGATAGTTTACAGTGTTTATGCCATGTTGTTGTTCGTTATATTGATGTTGATTGTTGTGCCCTTCGTTTTCCTGAGTTCTTTGTTAGGTAAAAAGAGGGGAGGCAATCTTGTTTATATCATTTGTAGATGGTGGGCAATTCTTTGGTATTTTTTTATTTTTATTCGGCACAAAGAAATTTTTGTCGCATCACATAATAAAGAGCGGCAATATATTTTTGTGGCCAATCATCGCTCATATTTGGATATTCCGGAATTGATGCGGGCAATGCACCAACCCGTACGGGTTTTGGGTAAACACGATTTGGCCAAAGTTCCTATATTTGGTATTATTTACCGAGCTGCAGCCGTTTTAGTCGACAGAAGTAGCCGTGAAAATCGTGCTAAGAGTGTTGCAATGATGAAAGACGTTTTAGCTAGTGGAATGTCTATTTTTATTTTTCCCGAAGGTACCTTTAACGAAACAGGACAACCACTGAAAGATTTCTATGACGGAGCTTTTAGAATAGCATTAGAAACCGGGACCCCCATAAAACCAATTATTTTCCCAGATACTATTAAGCGATTTCATTATGAAAGTATTTTTAGTTTTACTCCCGGCATTTGCAGAGCCATTTATTTGGAAGAATTGAGTGTGCAGGGTTTGGATAAAACAGATACTCGTGCCTTGAAGCAAAAGGTATATGCAGTAATGGAAGAAGCATTGACGAAATTTGGAATATAAATGTGTCGTGTTTTATCCTAAAAATAAAAATATTGAGACTTTTTTGATATATGTTTTTGCCATTGTTTCAAGCGTCTATCTTATACTGCTTTGTTTAGTTTTGGTCATAATGGTTAGCTTTCTTTTGTTGATAGTTTAAGGGCTCTGCTTCTGCTGTCCAAGATTCGGCGGTATTGAAATGTTGAATAACAAAACAAATATTGTCTTACGACTTTCCTATGTATTGAGGTTCCAAAATAATGAACAAAATAGAACCAGCTAATATTTGTTGCCGCTGTCCAAAAGACGATAATGTTTTCGTATTTGTTTATTTAAACGTTGATGATAAACCACCTGATACGCAAGGACGAGGCAACGCTCTGATTTTTTTTAAAATATTAAATAGAAAGGCTGTGGATATCTCTTTTAAAAATGCTAAGTTATGGTTACTTGCTCTTCTTTATACTTGCTACTAGTGGAAATAGGCGTCAATAGATGAATATGGCAACTTAAAGAAACGGCAAACTGTTGAAATTCAATCCTGATAAGGGGTGTAATGCAATATCCGCTAAATAAGTAGAGAACGAGTACGCTTTATTTGGCTTTGCTAAATAGGTTGTTATTAATGAAAATTAATGATTTATGAGGAGGATTTTTTTTAAATTGTATATCTGTAAAAAAAACTGAAATAAAAACTTTTTTTTTCAACATTATTTCGTCACTTTCGTAATCTTGTTTGCAAGATTAAGGAACGTGATTGCACCACTTAATTTTAACAAGCCTATCTGAACGACTGAGGAATTAACTTTAAATATTTTTGTAAAAATGAATAAAACGGCGGAATCTGTTTGGGCAAGTTGTCTGGATATAATAAAAGACATTGTTGAATGGCAACATTTCAAAACATGGTTTGAGCCTATAGTGCCTGTTGAATTAAAAGACAATAGCGTATTACTTATTCAGGTACCTAGTAATTTCTTTTACGAATATTTAGAGGAGCATTATGTAAGCCTTTTAGCTAAAACACTTAAGCGCCAATTGGGGAGACAAGCTAGATTGGAATACCGTATATTGGTAGATAGTGGGAATACTTCAGGAAAAGGCTCGATGAATTTACTATCAAGCGAAGAAAAGGGACAAGCCAACACATTGGTTTTGCCTTTGAATATTAATAGTAATAGTGGGTTGCATCCAATCGTTTTTCCGGGTATAAAAAGAATGCAAATTGATTCACAGCTCAATGATACCGATACATTTGAGAAGTTTGTGGAAGGTGATTGTAATCGAGTTGCACGCCGTGCGGGAAAAACCGTTGCGGAAAAACCTGGTAATAATTCTTTTAACCCATTGTTTATATATGGAGGTTCTGGTTTGGGTAAGACGCATTTACTTCATGCAATTGGCAATGAAGTAAAAAAGTTGCATCCTAATAAGGCAGTATTGTATGTAAGCAGTGAAAAGTTTATCAATCAATTTCAACATCATAGCAGGAATAATCAAATTAATGATTTTATCAATTTCTATCAGTTGATAGATGTGTTGTTGATTGATGATGTTCAGTTTTTTAATCGTGCAGAAAAAAGTCAAGATGCTTTCTTTGCCATCTTTAATCATCTACAACAAAGTGGTAAGCAATTGGTGCTTACTTCTGATAAATCACCACGAGATCTAGATGGTTTGCAAGATCGGTTGCTGAGTCGTTTTCGTTGGGGGTTAAGTGCCGATATTCAGGTGCCTGATTATGAAACAAGGATAGAAATATTTGAACAGAAGATGCGTGATGAAGGCCTGGAAATGCCTAAGGAAGTGGTTAAATATGTAGCATATAATTTGAATACCAATGTGCGGGAATTAAGAGGGGCATTAATATCGTTATTGGCGCAGTCTTCATTGAATAGGCGCGATATTGATATTGAGCTTGCGAAGAAAGTTTTAAGAAATATCATCAAAACAAATAACAAAGAAGTTACCATTGATGCCATACAAAAAATGGTGTGCGAATATTTTGATGTACCTTATAATCGTTTATTAGAAAAAACGAGGAAAAGAGAAGTGGTACAAGCAAGACAAATAACAATGTACTTATCTAAAACATTCACCAAAAACTCTTTAAAAACTATTGGAGAGCATTTTGGTGGGAGAGATCACACTACTGTCATTCACAGCTGTCAAACTGTAAAAGATTTGATGGACACAGATAGCATTTTCAAAGAAAATGTAATGGAGCTAACGCAGAAGGTACAATTGGCTTCCATGTAAAATAATTAAGCGATTAAATTTGGAATTTAAGAATTCGAATTATACTTTTGCCTCCCATTCAAAGGATGGAATTTCAGCAAAACCCGGTGAGGTGGATGAGTGGCTGAAATCAGTAGTTTGCTAAACTGCCGTACGGGTTAAACTGTACCGCGGGTTCGAATCCCGCCCTCACCGC
>NZ_JBNQGD010000337.1:0-8719 GCF_050436765.1 Arachidicoccus sp.
CTTAGGCCAACCCCCGTTGTTTTTTTGAAACAAAAGGATATTATCTGCGATGTCCTTTATGTCGGTTGGATTGTAGCGCGGTTTTCCCGGGGCGGCATTAATCATGTTTTTGGCATCTGCAATGCCATACCAATGTCCTGTATTATCACTAAAAGGCGCAGAATCTATTTCCTTTGGCGCTTGCTGTGCATTTATACAGGAAAAAGTAATAAGCAAATTGCATAACAAGAAGATTATTCTTTTCATCTCTATATGATTTTTTATTGGATTCTATTTTTCTTATACAGACAATGGTTCATGGATCAAACAAATAGCCATTGCATAGTTAAAATATATATCGATAATCAACTAAAAAAAGTACGCAATCGATCCCTATAAAATCAAATCGGCTTATTTGGTTAAATAGATATTGCGAAAAAGAGTTAAAGTGCCGAAAAAGCCTCACCCTTATAAAAAAACCAACCTGTGAAAACAGGTTGGCTAAAGATATTTTGGAAACTAATTTTTATTGTGGAACGTAATTGAATTTCCATTGCTGAGCCACGGTACTATTTTGCGTATATAGCTGAATCTTATTGCCATTGGTTGTTGCTTGCGCATTATCGTCTAGAGCACTGGATGAAGCGTGCTTGGGAGAAAGTATACAGTATCCATTTGAACTTGGCATTATTTTCCACTGTTGATAACCAGCACCGGTATAATCGGATATATCTGCTTGTGTGCCATTTGTCGTACCACCATTTGCTATTTCCAATACTTTGGTGGTGTCCATTCTGGAAGCTATTTTATAATAGCCGTTAAACAAAGAGATAGGCACCCATTCTTGATTAGCGGAAATGGGGCTGTTGGGACTCCATAATTCAACCTTTGTCCCATTTGCTGTATAGCTGGCATATACATCTAAAAGGCTTGTACCGTTTACCGCAGAAACAATCTGAAATGTTGAATCTGGTGTAATGCCGGTACCGTCCCCTAAATAGAAATCTATTTCTCCATTACTGGAACTGGTACTTTTGACAATCGAGTTAGCACCTGTGGGTGTTGTTCTTGGTCCGTCATTAATGCCATACCACGATATAGTAGACGGAGTAGTCCCTGAACGAAGTGTAAGATGAATACCCGTCATAGCTTCATAGTCTTGATTTGGCCATCTTGACATTAAACTTGTATAGGGCTCAAAGCATTCTGCTAATCCGGTGGCTTCTGATTTCCTGACAATAGTTACATCTGCCGATGGATATCCTGTAAATCCTTCTTGGTATGTCCAGGTGGTATCGTCTGTGTTTGACACGAAGTTGATAAAGCCATGTAGAGATGTACCTGGTGTAACATCTACATAACTTCCGTGATAATATTGCCCATTGGCAAAATACCAGTTTCTAATGAAATATTTTGCACCTCTGCCATTGGACCACTCTAGAACTGGTTGAATGGCTCCCCCTGACAGTCCATTCCAAAAGAAGTATGTAACCAGATTCGTTGTATCAATGGGTTTAACAGGCACCACCCAATCTGTCGTAAATGATTGGATATTAGAAATGTCAGCCCCCATGTAGTACCCGGTATAATTAGTACCGGTTATGCTCGTTACATAGGAGGTTCCCAAAGTATTATTACGTGAGACTTGCTCGGAACTAGGAACCGAGGCGATCATCCCATTTCCGCCTGCCCCTAGCGTAGCTCGACTTATAGTGGTTTTAAGAGAAATGCCATATTCTTCTCTTAATTGAGCGGCATAGGTATATGGATTCATGTTGCTTGCTTTTAGGTCTGTTGCTGAGGCCACGCCAAAATCTTTTACAATTGCACCGGTGGAAAGACTTTTAATAACAAGGTGTCCATTGGCAACGGTACCATAGGTTGAATTGCTGACTTCGTGTACATGAGAAGACGGAACGTATCCATAAGGAGTCAGTTCTACTCCATTTGTAGAAGATGTCTCTTCTATCGTAGGATCGTCTTTTTTTAATCTTACACTATTCTTGCTACAAGAATAAAAGCTACCAATACTTGCTATCATAAGTATTGTGGCAAATTTTGAACTTTTCATAAATCGATTTTTATTTAAAAATTAATGAACAAGCATCATTACTAAGCAAGTACAATACATCGACAAATGGCGGGCTCGGATTTTATTCGCTAACGGATAAAGTTTCTGCTACATTATTGCTTTTATTTATATTATAAAACCTTTCTATCATGGTGGGGTAAACACAATCGGGCGGCACTTATTGAAACAAAGAATTAGATAATTCTGATATAAACTTATTTTAAATATCTCATATATTTCCAAGCAAACGTTTGTCTTAATTCTATTCAATGCTTAAAATAGATCATAGAAAATAAATGAAAATAATATCCTGAACTTTCAACCCCAAGACAAATAATGGATAAGGCTACACGAAATTATTTTTCAACTGCATTGACCGGATTATTTTATTTAAATCATCAGAAGAGACTCTTGTGTTGGGCTTTTTGTTCCGACCCATATATCAAAACAATACAGGCAGAAAATTTTTCAGGTTCAAATCCTGATGCATATAACAACAATCAATATAGCCCATACGAAGGAAAATTTGATAGTATAATTATGGGTGAGTAATATGTGAAGATGATTGCTGATAAATTTGACGCAAACAGCTCCGATAATGACGTGCATGAACAATTCAAATGTATGGCTGAAGTTGCATTAACCTCGGCTTACGTTTTGGAAAGAAAAGATGGAAGTTTGTTGTACTACAATTGTGTTGTAAAAAGAGAGGGCAAAAAAATTATTGTTATACCTAACGAAAAAATTATCACCCGGATCAATCTGAATTTGCAGAATAGCTATATCGTGCAGATATTATGGCGTAATGCCCCAGGTAGAAATTAAGGCTAAAAAAGGAATGAATTGGATCTCTTGAAAATTCAGAGCCAACGTTTGCGTAAATATTACTGCGTTATTTAGAGTATTTTGGTATTAAATTGATTGATGATGGCGTGTAGATATTTATTATTTGCAGGATGTTTATCCATATTTTTTGTTTCTGGCATTTTTGCCCAAAAAGACAAATATCTGTATCAGAATAAATCCGAGCCTGTCGCGCAGAGAGTTGCGGATTTGATGGGGCGCATGACCCTGCAAGAGAAAATCGATCAGCTGCGCCATATTCATTCCGAAAATTATGATGCAGATGGTAAGCCCGACATGCAAAAACTTAAAGAATTCACCAAAGGCAACAGCTTTGGTTGTATCGAAGGTTTTGGATTGACGTCCGAGCAATACGTGAAAACTATTTATCGTATTCAAAAATATATGAAAGATAGCACTAGATTAGGCATTCCGGTAATTCCGGTGTTAGAAGGATTACATGGAACCGTTCAGGATGGCTGCACTATTTACCCTCAATCCATAGCTATCGCCAGTACTTTTCATCCAGAGTTGGCTTATCAAATGAGTGTGAACATCGGCAAAGAAGTAAATGCTATTGGTGCAAAGCAGGTTTTCGCACCTGAT
This sequence comes from Arachidicoccus sp., assembly GCF_050436765.1. NCBI lineage: Bacteria > Pseudomonadati > Bacteroidota > Chitinophagia > Chitinophagales > Chitinophagaceae > Arachidicoccus > Arachidicoccus sp. The sequence goes on from NZ_JBNQGD010000337.1 coordinate 3,500, forward strand.
TTAGATTTAGCTCGTGAATTGCGGTGGGGGCGTGTGGAAGAGACTTATGGAGAGGATCCATTCCTTGTCGGCGAAATGGGTTTAGCTTATGTTAAAGGCCTAAATGCCGAAAGGGTAATCCCAACACCAAAACATTTTGTTGCCCATGGCACGCCTACCGGCGGATTAAATCTTTCGGCTGTAGCCGGCGGGTTGAGAGACTTGTACTCACTCTATGTGCCACCCTTTGCAAAAGTGATTCGGCAAGCACAACCACTTTCTATTATGAATTGTTATAGCTCTTATGACAATGAACCAATAGCTGGTTCCAAATTTTTTCTAACAGATTTATTAAGAACTCAATTGGGATTTAAAGGGTATGTATATTCGGATTGGGGTTCTATTGCTATGTTATATTATTTTCATCACACTGCTGCAGATGCTTCCGATGCTGCGCTCCAAGCTCTTACGGCTGGATTGGATCTAGAGGCTGCGAGCTCTACTTATGAAAATTTATACGCTTTAGTCAAGAGTGGGAAATTAGATGTTCGTTACATAGATGCTGCGGTAAAGCATGTATTATACGCAAAATTTAAATCGGGGCTTTTTGATGATCCGTTACCCGATACAACTGCTTCCTTTAAAGGTCGAATTCATACAGTTGCATCCATAAAACTTGCCCGTAGGATAGCGGATGAAAGTATTGTGTTGTTGAAAAATGAAAATAATCTTTTACCCTTAAACCAAAGTAAAATAAAATCTATAGCCATCATTGGCCCTAACGCCGATGAAGCAGAATTTGGTGATTATACCTGGAGCAACACAAATGGGAATGGCGTTACACCATTGGCAGGTATTCAGCAGCTTGTTGGAAAAAACATTTCATTAAATTATGTAAAAGGATGTGATATTACCGGACTCGATTCTTCCCAGTTTGCCACAGCAGAAGAGGCGGCTAAACAAAGTGATGTAACTATTGTGTTTGCTGGCTCACGAAGTGCGGCGCTTGCGAAAAGAAGCGCTCCTGCCGTAAGTGGGGAAGGCTATGATTTAGACGATTTAGATTTGCCCGGTGTACAAGAGCAGTTAATTAGGGCAATGCAGAGAACCGGCAAACCGGTAATAGTTGTTTTAGTAACCGGTAGACCTTTCATATTATCTTGGGAAGCAAAAAATATTCCGGCAATCGCTGTGCAATGGTATGGAGGTGAAGAAGAGGGAAATGCGATAGCCGCAATGCTTTTTGGCAAAACAAATCCTTCAGGCAAACTCCCTATCTCTTTCCCAAAAAGTACAGGTAATCTTCCTGTGTATTACAACTATCTTCCTTCTGAAAGGGGCTTTTACCGTTCGCCGGGAACATTGGAAAAACCGGGTCGTGACTATGTTTTTGCAAAACCCGTGGCTTTATGGCCTTTTGGATATGGTCTTAGTTATACAAAATTTGATTTTAGTGATTTTACTATTTCTAAAGAAAAAGTTTTGGCCAATGATACAGTTTCTGTAAGCATTCATATAAAAAACGCTGGTGGTAGGGATGGGGCAGAGGTAGTTCAATTATATGTACGTGATTTGGTAAGCTCTATTGAAACCCCTGTGCAGGCATTAAAAGCATTTAAGAAAGTGTTTCTAAAGAAAGGAGAAGAGAAAATCGTTGCGCTCCAATTGCCAATAAGCGAGCTTTACTTATACGATAAGAATATGCGAAAAGTAGTGGAATCGGGTGATTTTGAAATAGAAGTTGGAGCAGCCTCTAATGATATTCGGGCTAAAGGAAAGATTACTGTTTTTGCTTCCCAAGCAAGTAAAGATTCTTCGTTAACCGGTACTATTATGAACGACTCGATGCCCGTTCATCAAAATGAAAAGTTACCGGATGGAAGAGCGACAAAGCGTTTAATTAAAGTCTCCGGTATTATTCGTAATGTACAAGCAGGCGTAATGTCAGGGGTTGTGGTAAGTTCTAAGTTTAAAGGTAATAATGCTGTGACAAACGATGGGGGAAAATTTATCATTTACGCGCCCGCAAATGATACGCTGATCGTCTCCAAAAAGGGTTATCAAACAAAAGAGGTTCCCGTAGACAATAATAGAGTTATTAATATCTCCATTAGCCAATCATCATTTTAGAAAATCGTAGTCTCGCGAAGATGAGACGGGGGCGGGTGATTATTCCTTTATAGTAATGGTAGAAAATGCTATGCTTTTTTTCAATGCTGAATTTTCGTATGGAATGGTGAAAGAAATAATACAACGAGAATTATTACTTGCAAATATTGCATATAATGAGGCAACAGATGGTGTGTCTTTTTTTGACATATCATTGCTAACTAAAATCAGGACGGGATCGAATTCTAGAAATGGGATCTTCTTTTTATGAAAAGATGATATTCTTTTGAATTTATAATTCGCCAAAACTCTAATTTTTTGCTACTTCTGGCGAATTATAAAATTCATATAATGGCAAAATTGATAGGCAGAAAATATGAAATAAGTTCACTTGCGGAGGCTTTGGAAAATTAGAGGAGCTAGGATTTATAAAGCAACAACATTGCTTCAAAAGCCGATAGCCAATGCAACACATACACCTAGCGAAATTTCGTTTATTAACAGCACGTGAAGTTGCCCTCTAAATATATTTGAAACTATTGAAAGGCTACAGACCTTTGTCTGGAAATAGATTCATGTAGTTGACGTGTTTAGGAGCCGGATATTTTTCAATAAAGGTGTCACGCGCATAGTTATAAAGCTTGCCTGTTTTATAGGTCAGATCAATATTTCGCAAGAAAGTAAATCCGGTACTTTCCGCTAGGCGGCAAGCAGGGACATTTAAAATATCCGGCTCTGCAAATACGGCATTCGCTTTACAATTATAAAACAGATATTCTAATACACATTGAATGATTCGATGCGAGAGTCTCTTAGTCTCAGCTCCAAAATGTTTTATTAATTGCCGATAAGGTGCCATCAGTAGATGAATTCCAAAATCATCTTGACCTGTCTCTATGAAATTAGAAAGGATAACTTTATTCACCTGATAAATATCTATTTGTGAAACGGGAAAATTGTCGAGATAAACAATGAGAACATTTTCCCAATTGCTATTCATTTTGTTTTTATAATACGCCAAAAAGGATTGATTATCCGGATGCATCTGCCAGTATTTTGTTGCGTACCACTGATTTGCCCAGTAATGCATGAGGGCTAGATGAAAATTACAATCCATTGCTATCAGGCGCATTTCTCTATTGTCGAATTGCTTTTTATAGAGGCAGATTTCCATCTCTGCTATGGCGTGCTGATGATTTGATTTGTTTATTCTTTTCATATTTAAAGAATTTAGAACCCAAAATTGTTACCTTTATAAGCCTATATCTTTATTGCTATTTGTTAATGCAAGTTATTACCTATGATTTGTAATCATTTGGCAATTTCAAAATTTTATCGTCTCAAAATTGAATTTTATGTCAGCTTTTGACATTCTAACAACGTTCAGGGATCGTTTCGAATGGAATAATCTTCCCTATAAGAAAAGAGGTCATTTATACTTGCCGGATAGCGAAGTTATCTCCCTTCATAGCAGTTGGTCAGATATGCATTTTCATTTCTGGGATAGGTTGAAATATATCTTATACCTAAATTTTTACGATGTAAGGGGAGGCCGTACTACCCATGTTCAGTCTTCTGATGCAACTGTTGAGTATACTTTAATGCTGGTTGGCGAAGCTAAAAATCGACTGGGCGGATTTAAACAAAATAATATCCGCCCGTCTTTTTTTAATATCAGTTACTTATCCAGTATTGATTCGGTTACAGAGTTCATGGCCGGCCAGTTTTATTGTACGTTGGACATTCATTTAAAAGAAATTTTTATTCTCGAATTGCTCCGGGAGTTTCCGGAAATTATGGAGCCATTTGTAAATTCGATCGAGAGAAAACAGTCCAGATTCCTTTATCCTTCCCATTTGCCTATTACTTTATTTATGGATGATATCGCCAATTCTATTGTAAATGCCTTACGTTTTGGTGGAAGCTTAAGTATTGTTGATAAAAATGTAGAAACAATGATAGCGCATGCCTTAACTTATACAAATACTGAAAACCATAAGAATCTGGATATCTATAGGAGGCAGTTAATGAATGAGATATATTTTAAATTAATGGAAGATCCTTTTAATACGCCTGAAATAAAAAAATTATGCAAAGTTGTGGGAATGAATGCTACTACACTACGCCAGATTTTTAGAAAGACATTCAACATGACCATTCATCAATGCTGGATAAAATTAAAATTGGATGATGCACTCTATATGATCGCCAAAGATCGTAACAAACTTATCGTAGAGGTAAGCAAAGAGGTCGGGTTTTCTTGCCTGGCCAATTTCTCCAAAGCTTTCAAAATTGAGCATAAGATTGCGCCAAGCCATCTTCAAAAATACCCTGACTTTTTTGACCTCTTTGCTAATGAAAATTTTTGAGTTCTTTTAAAATTTTTCTGATAAAATTACTAAGTAATTGATTCTCAATATGGAAGTTCCCGCCATGTATGCATAATATTTTTTTTCTGCCAAATGATTTCATTTTTTGATTAGGAATTTTGAACTATCAAAATGAGACATCCGGATGAAACTACAAATGGAAATATTATTAGACGATCAGGCGGTGGATTCTATCAGTGCTATCCCTGCGAGCTTGGAAAAGCATTTCTGGCCCTATTTACATTCTTACTTTTCATATGAAGATCCCCGTGTTGATATTCTCTTTCAGCATGCCAGTATCGGGGATTTCGGCTATTTAGTGATTCACTTCTATGTACGTAAAAAAGTGAAAATTACTTTCCGGCAAGGCTCACCTATGATGTTTCTGTTAACCAATTTGGGACCATCTTTAAAATGTGACGTGGGAGACATGCCCAATCAGGAATTCAGTAATAGTTGCTTTAATATTTTTCACTTGCCGAATTTTTCCATATCGCTTTATCCTGAGGCAAATGAAAAGCATTATGAGTTGATGCTTCTCGAAATTAAAGATATAAAGTCATTATTAGATATTACAAACGAAAAAGGAGCAGACTCTCTTAAAAATATGTTCAGTAAAATGCAACAAAAGAGAGATACTTGACTAGGCACATATTAACTGTATTGAAAAGCAAGAAATTTCTATAGACCGCTAAATGAAAAATGAAAAAGCAACAAATCATAGCAATTATTACTACCCTACTTATTCTGCTCTGGATCTATG
>NZ_JBNQGD010000338.1:0-19615 GCF_050436765.1 Arachidicoccus sp.
ATCCATATTGATGCTCATTGTTAAGTAGAAGTGCGGTGCAGTGAATTTGCTTTCTGCCAAACGACGAGCAATGGTTTTGCGCATTTGTGAAACCGGAACTTCATCGAAAGAAACTTGTCCAGCAGGTGCTGCGCTTGGAGTAGATGTCGGGGTTGACGCGACTTGAGATTGAGCTGAGGGAGGTGTGTAATTTTCGATATCTGTCCGTACAATTCTACCGTTGTCTCCAGATCCCTTTACATATTTTAAATCTATACCTTTTTCATCGGCTAATTTTTTAGCTAATGGTGAAACAAAAATGCGTCCTTCGTTTAGTACTTCCTGTACTTGTGCCGGGGTGGATGACGGAGGCGCAGGTGTTTTTGCTGCTTCTGTTTTTGCAGGCGCTTCATTGAAAGCTGCTTCCGCTTTTGCGTCGGTATTTCCACCTTTTGCAGCAGCAACAATAGCATCGACATTCAGACCATCATTACCTATAATAGCCAATAAATTGTTTACTAGAATTTTTTCTCCCGTTTTAGCACCTTGATATAGCAGTTTCCCATCCTTGTAGCTTTCCAATTCCATTGTAGCTTTGTCGGTTTCTATTTCTGCTAAAACATCACCTTTTTTTACGTCATCGCCCACATTTTTTTGCCAAGACGCAATTACTCCTTCTGTCATGGTATCACTCAGTCGCGGCATTAATACCACTTCTTCCATGTTGCTGATGTCCAATGAGGGGGCATTGTTAGCTACTTCTGCTGGTTTAGTTTCTGGTTTAACCTCCGTAGGTTTTTCCTCAGGTGTGGCTGTTGTTTTTGTGACGGAGTTTTCTTTAATTAATTTGCTCACGTCTTCACCTTCTTTTCCAATAATGGCTAATAAATCATTTACTTGTAATTTACTACCATTATTACCACCCAAATATAGAACAGTCCCTTCCTGATAGCTTTCCAGCTCCATGGTTGCTTTGTCTGTTTCTATTTCAGCAAGTAGGTCTCCTTTTTTTACTGGATCACCTACTTTTTTATGCCAAGCGGCAATTACACCTTCTGTCATAGTATCGCTTAAACGCGGCATTAAAATCACTTCAGCCATAATAATTAAATTATAATTTTCGCTCTCCGCATAAGGAGTTATATGCGTGGTTTTTCAAAATTGTTTGGGCGTGAAATTACATCAAAAAGATATAGTATTATCACGAAGCCACAAATTTAATTGTGTGAACCGCCAATCGACATTGCATGATCAATTGACTTCGAGTTTTAGCTTATCCTTACTGCCCCGATGACGCAGGAAGTCTTATTTCGCTCCGCTCGTATACTCGATAGTTCTTACCGAGGTTTTACTGTCTTGTACTGACGCCGCAAAGATATAAAAAAATACTTTTAATATCAGACCCATTATTTTTGTCTATTGCGTCCAATCCACGCCCCGACGATGAATTTATTTTACAGTGCTTTTCCTAAATTAATAAGCGAATATTTGTCTGCTAAATTTTTAAACAACGCCTATATTTAGGGATGCAGTAGCAAATTAAAATAAAAATATGAATTTCTGTTAATTATGTGTAATCTTTATCCTAAGTTTGCAGCTGAATTTCAATAACTTGCGTACAACGGAAATAAAAAATCAATTATTTTTTATAATTCCGAAGATAATATATATCTTTGCGCTCCCAAAAATAGTATGGCTAAACAACCACTTATAAAACAAGACGGAGTAATTCTAGAGGCGCTAAGTAACGCAATGTTTAGGGTGAAACTAGAAAACGGACACGAGATTTTGGCAACTATATCGGGAAAAATGCGGATGCATTATATTCGTATCCTTCCAGGAGATAAAGTTGGCGTAGAAATGAGCCCGTATGATTTATCGAGAGGACGTATTATTTTTAGATATAAATAAGGTTTTAGAAAAATTGTAAATAAATACACTAATGAGAGTTAGAGCATCTGTAAAAAAACGTAGCGCCGACTGCAAAATTGTACGCAGAAAAGGTAAGCTATATATTATTAACAAAAAGAATCCTCGTTTTAAACAGCGTCAGGGTTAATTTGTCCTTTATAAAATTATAAAATTAATAATAAATTATGGCTCGTATTGCCGGTATAGACTTACCAAAAAATAAAAGAGGTGAAATTGGATTAACCTATATTTATGGTATTGGTCGTTCAACAGCTCAAAATATCTTAACTGAAGCTGGTATTGACTTTGATAAAAAGGTAAATCAGTGGAATGATGAAGAGTTAGCTGCTATTCGTAATATTATCACCAATCAAATTAAAGTTGAAGGTGCTTTACGTAGTGAGGTTCAAATGAATATTAAACGTTTGTTGGATATTGCTTGTTACCGTGGTCTGCGTCACCGTAAAGGTTTGCCTTTGCGTGGTCAACGTACCAGAACGAATAGCCGTACTAGAAAAGGCAAGCGTAAAACAGTTGCCGGTAAAAAGAAGGCTCCTAAGAAATAGGATCGGAAATAATTTCAAATCTCAGGCTACATTATTTGTAGTTTGGGATTTGAAATTTTATATGTATACAAAAGCCGCCGGATAATTCTCTTGGAAATGGGAGAAGGGGAGGGGCAAAAAATTAGAAGATTACCTCAAAAAAAAACAATGGCAAAAGGAAAACAACAGAGCGCCAAGGCAGCCGCTAAGAAAAGAGTGGTAAAAGTGGACGCACATGGCGATGCACATATCAGTGCAACATTCAACAACATTATTATTGCGCTTACGAACAAACAAGGGCAAGTGATTTCTTGGTCTTCAGCTGGTAAAATGGGTTTCCGTGGTTCTAAAAAGAACACGCCATATGCTGCGCAGATGGCTGCTGCTGATGCGGCGAAAGTAGCTGTAGATGCAGGTTTGAAAAGAGTCGATGTATATGTAAAGGGTCCAGGTTCTGGACGTGAAGGCGCTATTCGTTCTCTTTCTCAAAATGGGATTGAAGTAGCTATTATCAAAGACATCACTCCATTACCTCATAATGGTTGCCGTCCTCCAAAGAAAAGAAGAGTTTAAATCACATTTGCAATCTAAGATTTTAGATCTGCGATTTGAAAATAGGATGTTTTATTCATTTTAGATTTTTACAGATAAAGCATCGTCATTAAAAAATCGAAAAATACAAATTTACTATGGCACGTTACACAGGCCCAAAAACTAAAATCAGCCGTATCTTCGGCGAGCCTATCTTAGGTAATGGAAAATATCTAAGTAAGAATAGCAATCCTCCAGGTCAGCATGGCGCAATGCGCAAGCGTAAACAGTTGGGTGAATATGCTACTCAATTAAAAGAAAAGCAAAAAGCAAAATACACTTATGGTGTGTTAGAGCGCCAGTTCCGTAATACTTTTGACGATGCAAACCGTCTAAAAGGTGTTACTGGTGAGAACTTGATCAAATTGTTGGAAGCACGTTTAGATAATACCGTATTCCGTTTAGGTATTGCTGCTTCTCGCCCTGCTGCTCGTCAGTTGGTTAGCCACAAGCACGTTACTGTTAATGGAAATATTGTAAATATCCCTTCCTACCGCTTGAAACCAGGAGATATCATCGGAATGAAAGAAAAAAGCGAAGCTAACTCTTCGTTAACTAGTCAAATTCGCGGTAAAAATCCTAAATTTAGTTGGTTAGATTGGAACGAAACTGAAAAGAAAGGTACTTTTATTACTTTCCCAGAAAGAGAAAATGTACCTGAGAACATCAAAGAGCAGTTGATCGTAGAGTTGTACTCTAAATAATGAAGTTATTGTTGAAGCTATGCTTTAACCTATAATTAAACCATCTTTTCTAAAACAAATTCTTTTCATCTACGGGTGAAAAGCTCAATAAAACCAAGTTTTAATATGGCAATATTAAACTTTCAAAAACCAGATAAAATTGTATTACAAAAAGTAAATGATTTTGATGGTCAATTTGAATTCCGTCCGCTAGAACCAGGATTTGGTCTAACTGTAGGTAACGCTTTACGTAGAGTTCTTTTGAGCTCTTTAGAAGGCCACGCTATTATCGGTATTAAAATCGAAGGAGTTGATCACGAGTTTGCTACAATCCCTGGTGTAACAGAAGATGTAACTGAACTTATTTTAAACTTAAAACAGGTACGCTTTAAGAAGCTAGTTGAACAAGATGTAAATAGCGAAAAAATAACTTTATCCGTTAAAGGTAAATCTGAGTTTACTGCGGCTGATTTAGGCGAAGCCACTTCAAGTTTTGAAGTGATGAATCCTGAATTAGTATTGTGTGTTTTAGATCCTTCTGCGAAATTAGATATTGAATTAACCATCGCTAAAGGTCGTGGGTATGTTCCGGCAGAAGAAAATAAAATTAAAGACGCACCATTTGGTTATGTTGCTATCGACTCTATTCACACGCCAATCAAAAATGTCAAAATTGCGATTGAGAACTATCGTGTGGAGCAACGTACCGACTACGAAAAACTATTATTAGATGTAGTAACTGATGGCACAATCCATCCAGAAGAAGCTGTTAAACAAGCCTCTCGTATCTTGATTCAGCATTTAATGATTATCACCGACGAAAATATTACTTTCGATAGCAAAGAAGATAAGAAAGAAGATGTTGTTGATGAACAAGTATTACAATTGCGCAAGGTATTGAAAACTCCTTTAGAAGATTTAGATTTATCCGTTCGTGCATTCAATTGTTTGAAGGCGGCTAAAATTAATTCTCTAAGTGAATTGGTTCAATATGAACAGGAAGACCTGATGAAGTTCCGCAACTTTGGCCAAAAATCTTTAACTGAAATCGAACAGGTTTTACACGAAAGAGGTTTGCAATTTGGAATGGATTTGGTAAGAATGGGTGTTGAAGTAAACGATTAATTATTTTTAAACAATAGGCTTCTATAGCCTCTATTTACATACCTTGACACGGTGTAGATATAAAACATAAAGTTATGCGTCACGGCGATAAACAAAACAATTTAGGTAGAAAAAAAGCACATAGAGATGCATTATTGTCGAATCTTGCTGCTCAGTTAATCACGCACAAACGTATTGTAACTACGCTTGCGAAAGCGAAGGAATTGCGTAAGTATGTTGAACCAATGATTACCAAAACTAAAAAGAACGAAAGTGAGGCTCAGATTAGCCACAATCACCGTCTTGTATTTAGCTTTTTACAAAACAAGTTGGCTGTAAAGGAATTATTTACGGTGGTTGGTCCCAAAATAAATGCGCGTCCAGGTGGATATACTCGTATTATTAAATTAGGCATTCGTCCAGGCGACAATGCTGAAAAGGCCATGATTGAATTGGTTGACTTTAATGAGATTTACGGTAAGGGTATTGCTTCCGATCAGGAACCCGCTAAGAAAACACGTCGTAGTCGTGCTACAACTACTAAAAAAGTTGATTCCCCGGTTGAAACCATAGCTCATGCAAATGCGATAACTGAGGCTGAAGTAGTAGAAGAGAAGTCTTCTAAAGATGATTTGACTAAAGTTGAAGGTATTGGCCCTAAAGCAGCTGAAACTTTAAACGCTGCGGGTATTACTACTTTTGCTGAATTAGCCGCTAAATCTGCTGACGAAATTAAAGCTATTTTAGATGCTTCTGAAGGCCAATTTAATGCTGTTGTTACTACAACTTGGGCCCATCAAGCGCAATTAGCTGCTGATGGTAAATGGGACGAGTTGAATACTCTTCAGGATGAATTAAAAGGTGGAAAAGAAGCTTAATCTTCTCCCATACTATATATTGTGTAGTCCTGAAATAGTGATACAGGATTAATAAAAAATAAAGTTATAAAATTAAACAGTAGTTGTCGTTAGATTGCTACTGTTTTTTGTTTTGTAGGTTTTGATTTTTAGTGTTGATTGATTGTGCATCTGGTTTGGTGTTAGCATATGATTGGATAAATGTGGTCTTTTTGAGTTGTAGATTTCTACTACTTCTTTTATTACTTGTTTCATAATTGGTAAATCTAAATGAAGTCTATCGATCATAAATTCTTGCTTTAATATTCCATTTATACGCTCTGCCACTGCATTTTCATAAGGGTTTGAGTCTTCTGTCATACTACATAAAAGTCCATTTTTTAGCAGTTGATATTGGTATTCGTCTGAGCAATATTGTAAGCCTCTATCTGAATGGTGGGTGAGCTTACTATCTTTATATTGCCTATTGCGTCTTGCCATTCTCAATGCTTTTAGGCTACTTTGTGTTGCCAATGAGTTGGACACATCAAAGCCCACGATCTTCTTGGAATATGCATCTGTAATCAAACTGAGATAACAAGGCTTCTCCCGTTTACCAATATAAGTTATGTCAGATACCCATACTTGCTCTGGTGCTGTAATGGCAACATCTTTTATCACATTGGGATGCTTCCTGAATCTATGATGTGACATTGTGGTTGTGTGATAGCTTCTTTTAGGTTCAATAAGCAGATGATTGGCTCTAAGGATTTCGATAAATTTATCCCTGCCTATGCGTAAGTTCAATAGCGATTCTTTCAAGTTATGATATAATTTTTTGGCTCCTAATCTTGGCATAACTTTTCGCTCCCGCATTACCATTGCAACCACTTGTTCTGCAATATACTGCTTGCATTTAACCCGTTTGATGCTTCTGTAATAAAACTGTCTGTCCACTCCGAACAACTCACAAGCAAAGCTTATGCTTTCTTCCCTTTGGCTTGTGTACGCTTGAGTTGTTCGGACGAGGCATTTTTTCTGATATCAATCTTAAATTCCTTTTCGGCTATATCAATCATCATATCAAAAATGATGGCTTTTTCGTCGGCTATGTAGTTCTGTCGTTCCAGTTGGGCTTTCTGCTTTTCTAACAATTTTACTTTAGCCTCAAGCTCCAATACTTTTTGTTCAGGGGATTTAGGCATATTCGTTGACATTTGATTATCCCAATCAAAATTACCATATTTCTGCAACCATTTCCTAACCGTTGAATCGCCTTGAATGCCGTACTTCTTTCTGGCTTCTGAAAGCCCCAAAGTTCCTGACTCTACCTCTTTAACTAATTGAATCTTGAATTGTAAACTGTAGTCTTTCTGGGTTCTCTTTACATAATTGTTTGTCTCTTCCATTTTGATAACGCTTTTGTTGTATCGCTATTTCAGGACGGGACATATTTTATTTAAAAAAGGGCTACTATGAAAATAGTTGCCCTTTTTAATTAAATATTAAAGAGCTTAATTTTATTTATGATTTAGCCAAACATTTTGCTCATAAAAACCCAGTTGTAAATAACAACTGGGTTTTCTCAATTGGTAATGTATATTACCTCCCGCCGGGAGGGCAATGTTGTTGCAAATAGGTTGTATAAAGGTTACTCAAAAATTCCCTTGTACCTTCTCCTTCTGAGATCGCATGCGTACGATTGGGAAATTCCATAAAAGTAAATAGTTTATTATACTTAATAAGCGCATTGATGACCATTTCGGAATTTTGATAATGAACATTATCATCACCGGAGCCCTGCATTAATAATAAATTTCCTTTTAATCCGCTTGCATAAGTAATAGGGGAAGCCTCTTTATAGGTATTGTCGCTGTCGGTAATTAACCCCATATAGCGTTCCTCATAAACATTATCATAAGTCAATTGATTAGCTACAGGAGCTACAGAGATGCCGGTTTTGTAAAGATTCCCATGCTGAAATAGTAAGTTTAAAGTCGTCGAACCACCACCACTCCAGCCCCAAACGGCAACGCGACTTGTGTCCACATAGGACCACTGCATTACTTTTTTGGCTGCTTCATATTGGTCCTGTATATTTAAGATGCCTACCTTTTTATAAATCGAATGTCTCCAGGCTGTTCCTTTTGGTGAGGGGGTGCCGCGACCATCAATACTTATATAAATATATCCATCCGGTGCTTGCATGTTACCGTTGTATAAAAAGTCCCTGCCGTTGCCCCAGGTATCTTTTACGGTGCATGCGGCCGGCTCTGTGTAAACATAGAATACGACAGGATATTTTTTGCTGGAGTCGAAGTCTGTTGGCATTGTAACAGACGCATCCATTGTGACACCTTCGTCAGTAGTAATGTGAATGTATTTTACGTGGGGGGCATTTGCCGGGATAGTTTTTATAACAGGGTTATCTCCTATAACTTTATTGGAGGGGAGCATTACCCAATCTCGAATGGGAAATGTATTGGCATTTGAAAAACTATGTTCTGCATAATTGCCGTTGGGTGAAATATCGTAATCGTGGGTTCCTTGTTCATCCATAGGAGATAAACGTTCTGCCTTCCCGGTGCCGTCTAATTTTGTCCGATATAGATATTGTTGTGTGGCATTGTCGGGAGAAGCTAAAAAATAGATGTAGCCTTCGTTTTCATTGACAGCAAGCATGTCTAAAATATCATAATCGCCATAGGTAATCAATTTTTCTTCTCCATTCCTATCAACGCGATAGATATGACGCCAGCCGTCCTTTTCAGTAACCCAAAGGAATGCTTTTCCATTTTCAATCCAATCCCAACCAATTGGATTATCGCCATGCCACCGGGATTTTATATCTACCCATGTATTGCTGGTCTCTTTATAAAAAGCTTTGGCAAAACCTGTAGTGGCATTTGCTAAATATAAAACGCTCGTTTGTTGTTTTCTGTCTAATTGTTGGGCAACGATGTTATTGTCATCCGCCCACTCCATTCTTGGTAAATAATGTTCACGATCGTCACCCGGTATTTTCATCCAGGTTGTTTTTTTAGAACTAATATTTACCACGCCGATTTTTACAGCCGAAGGTACTTGACCAACGACGGGATATTCCACGGGTTTTACAAAAGAATAAATTGAATCAGTGTTGTCAATCATTAAAAAATTACGAATGCTGCGCGCATCAACCTGCCAGAAAGCAATTTTTTTACTATCTGGGGACCATCGGAAACCATCCCTTGCGCCGAATTCTTCTTCATAGACCCAGTCAAAAGTGCCGTTAATCATTCTGTCAGTGCCATCAGTAGTAAGTTGCGTGATTTTATTTGACGCTAGATCTTCTACATACATATTATGCTTGCTGCTGTAAGCCACTTTGTTACCGTTGGGAGAAAATTTTGCAAACATCAGAGAAGCGACTGGGAGACCTTTGCCTAACCGCGTTAATCTTTTTGATTGCATATCATATACCCAATAATCGCCACGGGTATGATAACGCCAAACTTTTTTGGAGTTGGTATAAATTAATATTTTCTTGCCATTTAATGAGATATTGAAATCTTCTAAGATCAATGCTTTTGAAGAGTCCGATGGTGTTAATTCAGCTGCGGAAACGACTATTTGCTTTACCTGATCGGGCAAAGTCACTTTTTCGATTTGATTTTTATTGGCGGTGTAATAAGAGTTGCCGTCTTTCGACCATTTATATTTTGTGACATAAGGTTGCGCGCTTACCGAGAGTATCAGCGATAATAAGCAAAAGAAAAGGAATAGCTTTATTTTATTCATTTGTTGGAAAAATTTAGGCATAAATGTAAAGAAGTTTGTTTAAAATATTTAGTTGCTGTGATGAGTGGTAAAGAATTTTTGTAATAGATTTTATTGATAAGTATATAGATATCAAGAATTAATATCTATATCTATAACGTTTATCTTTGCTCCTGGAAATGAGTAATTATCACCTTTAAAATTAAAAATAAAATATCATGAGTAACAGGATTTTATCCATCGGAAGTAGGTTTCCAGAATTTAATAAGAAAGCAGCTGTGTCTATCGAGCCTGGTAGAGAATTTAAGGATTTATCAAACGAAGATTTGAAAGGGCAGTGGACCGTACTTTTTTGGTGGCCGAAAGATTTCACTTTTGTATGTCCAACTGAAATCGCGGAGTTTAATAGAAAATATAGTGAGTTCTCTGATCGCGATACACTATTGATTGGCGCTTCTACTGACTCGGAATTTGTACACGCTGCTTGGAGAAGAGATCACAAAGATTTGAAAGATTTGAAATTTCCCATGTTGGCAGATACTTCTAAGTCTCTAGCGGAAGAATTAGGTATTTTGGATGAGGCAGAAAAAATTGCATATCGTGCAACTTTTATTATAGATAACGAAGGAATCATTCGTTGGGTAAGTGTAAATGATTTGAATGTGGGCCGTAATGTACAGGAGGTAATACGTGTTTTAGATGCATTGCAAACAGACGAACTTTGTCCTTGTAATTGGAATAAAGGTGAAGAAACATTAACACAACAATTAGAATCTTCTCTTAATTAATTTGTGCCATTGGCCAGATCAAATCTATTAAATAAATAACAAAAGGCAGGGTGACTTTCTGCCTTTTTAAAATATGCGCAATGAACGGAGTTATAGAAAATGAAACATTCAACAACCTTGTAAGTTTGTTGGATTTAAAAGGATATGAAGGGCTTACAACAGTTGAAACACTTATCAATACAAATGCACGCTATATTAAGGATTTAAAAATAAATGTTAGTAATGTATTGAATAATGCGCAAGCATTGAGCAAAAAGGAAACAATATTATTGGCCTATGCTGTGGCAGTGAATGAAAGGAATAATTTATTGAAAGAGGCTTTTGTTATCAAGGCAGAGGCGGCGGGTATTACGCAAGAAGAATTAGCAGAAGTCATTAGCCTGACTTCCCTGATGAATGTAAATAATATTTATTATCGTTTCCGTCATTTTGCGAATAAAGAATTTTATAACAATCAACCGGCTGGTATTAAGATGTCGATAATGGCGGCGCCTATTTTGGGTAGGGAAATTTTTGAGCTAATCAGCTTAACTGTTTCGGCTATCAATGGTTGTGAATTGTGTGTAAAATCGCACGAATCAAAATTAATAAACGAGGGCACTTCAGAAACTAAAATTTTAGAAGCTGTAAAATTAGGAGCAGTGCTGAAAGGACTGGTCACTGTTCTTTCTTAGAAGACGATTTTATAAGTGAAAGAGAGCATAGTACATTTGATCAGATGTATTATGCTCCCTTTTTAGAATACGACACTTTTATTAAATCCGCTTAGAAAAGTTTGTGTCTGTTCTTGCATTAACAATTTTCCGGTAGTAGCGGCTCGTTGTGCTAACAAGGTATCCCAATTTTCGCAACCTTCCCAAAGCATTCTTTTCAAAGAGCTGTTGGCTTCGTTACTATTTTTGGACAAAGAACCAAGGAGTCTTTCAATGGATTCTTCCATGCTTTCTTTATTTGGATGCAGTTCTGAATACAGCCCTTTACGCCTTGCCCAGTCGCTATTTCGCCATAAATGAGAATCTATCGCAATTTGACTCGCAGAAAGTCCCATTTTTCTAATAAGTGCGGGAGCGATCACATACGGGCCAATTCCAATACTTAACTCGCTTAACCGGACATCTGCTCCTTCTAACGCAATGGCATAGTCAGATGCGGCAGCAAGTCCCACACCACCACCAACACATTTGCCATGAATGCGCGCCACAATAAGCTTTGAGCACTTGCGCATTGCATTGATTACATTGGCAAATCCCATAAAAAAGCGTGTTGCATCCGCCTCATTTTTTATTTCTACAAGTTCGTTGAAAGACGCTCCTGAGCAAAACACATCATGTTGTACAGAACGCAATAATATTACGTTTGTATTATCGTCGTGAGATGCGTGATCAATTTCCTGCGTCAGTTTGGCAAGTAGTCTAGATGGTAATGAGTTTCCTTTTGGATGATAAAATTCAATCGTCGTAATTTGATTATGTACTTCCGCCTTTACATATCCTTCTTTTGCTTCAACTTCATCAACTAGCATATGTGTAATTTTATTTTAATTAGAGGTGATTCTTATTTCTGCTGAAAGTTATTAAATAACTTTGTATTTACGCTAAAAAAAATCTTAAAAAAATGAGGTAAAAAAATAAAATGGATTCGGTAATTTTAAGCTATTTTCTTGTCCTTTAGCTCTTCTTTTTTTAATTTAATTTTATGATCAATCTGATACCGGCCAAAAATGAAAAAATTTTCCTTATTTGTTTTTGGATTAGTTCTTACGGCACATTTGTTTGTCCAATTGGATGCGTTAAAAAATACCGAGGTTCTTCG
Organism: Arachidicoccus sp.; assembly: GCF_050436765.1. Lineage (NCBI taxonomy): Bacteria > Pseudomonadati > Bacteroidota > Chitinophagia > Chitinophagales > Chitinophagaceae > Arachidicoccus > Arachidicoccus sp. The sequence goes on from NZ_JBNQGD010000338.1 coordinate 12,009, forward strand.
GTAATGGGTCTGATATATTGTTTATAAAAAAAGATTGGATGCTGAGATAGCAGATTCATTAAAACAAATGGGATATAAAATTAAAATGTGTGAAATTACCGGTGAACAGTAATGATTCTTTTTGAAAATGGTGTTATGTGCGTAGCGTCCAGTTTTAGAGGGACCGGCGTGGTGCCGGATTTTAATTGTATTTTCGAAAAATTATGTTGAATAAAAAAGCAGATATGTCTTCTCAACAAGGAGGGATTCAGCCATCGAAGAAAAAAATTATTTATTCGATAAAGCCAAGGCTGCGAAGCTATTTAAAAAAATACGGACGGGAAGTACCTTTGCCAATAACCTATGATGATTTAATACATTTTAAGTATGCCCGCCCGTTGATGGATAAAGATGGAAGTGAAACGGCTTGGGAGCAGGTAAGCTATGATATGCGTGAATGGGAGTTCCTAAAAGATGGTTTGGTAAAGTGCTACGCAATGCTCAAAACAGAGGGCGATTTTAGTTTTTCGGATAACCTAAATGTAGAACGAATAGACTTCTGCAGCTTTGGAAATAGCCAACCTTTTCGTATTCGAATCGTTAATATTTTCAATGGTAACTATGATCATTTTTACATAAAGAAAGCTGATGCAAATCGAGTGTACGGTTTAGAATTGGAACATTTATTGTCTTCAGCAAGAGTTACTTTTCTTACTTCTGACCAAACCTTAGTTGAAGAACATATTGCAGGTATACCGGGTGATATTTTTATTCGTGACTATCTGCATAAACCGGAAACCAATCTAGTTAGGCTTTTGAAGACTTTTGTGAAATTTAATGAATCTTGTTATGTGCGCCTACTTGGTGATATGCGTGCTTACAATTTTGTGGTAAATATTACGCCCGATATTGAGGGGACACAATATAGCATTCGCGCCATAGACTTTGACCAGCAAACTTATGAAGGACGAATGCGTTTGTATTTGCCGCAGTTTGCCAAAGAGAATTTTCCAATGGTGCAAGATGTCTTGAAACTATTGGATGCGGAGTCTATCAAACAATATCAGGTAGAGGAGCGATCTCGTTTGGTGTATCGCATTGCTACTGAACGCTATCGTATGAAGGAGTTGATGGACGTAATGTTGTTGGATGAAATTTCTACTTCTGAAAAAATAGAACAATTGAAATTCGAGCTTGCCGAACACTGGCAGAACATAGGTTTCTTGAAGGCCAAAACAATGGGCATGATATTGAAGATCCATATGAAACAAATGTTGATGCCTAACCTTAATATGGTATTAAAAGTAGTTCAACGAAAAAAATTTTCTTAAAATAGACATTTGTATACTCCGCTTCTCTTAAAGAAGCACTAAAGCAAAGCGAGTCGTTAGAATATGAAATAGTTTCATTATTGCTGAGTATTTTTTTGCAAACCATTTTCACACCATATAATCTTATTTTTTATGGCAGTATTAAGCATCTCAAAGTTTTGCACTTCATTTTCTTTGATATTTATTTTATGAAAAATATGATAAACAATCCCGCCAAATTTTAAATATTTTTTTTTGACCCCTTTATTATATAGGCGTACAACCATTTCGGCATCTTCATGTCCCCATCCTTCATAGCTTTCATTATAACCATTTATAGAAACAATATCCTTTTTCCAAAACGACATATTGCATCCTCTCAATGAAAGCAATTTTCCTTCTTGATATTTGTAGGCGATCCTTTTTGTCAAGAAAGGTATTCTAAAGCTATTTAGAATATGAGAGAGTGGAATCTTAAATCGATTTGGTTCTTTGATTCCTTTTTTAATGACTTCTTTACTATATTCAGCAGGCAGACTGGCTCTACTACCGCAAATAAAATTTTTTTCCTCAGCCATTCTTAAATGGTCTTCTATGAAGAACTTATTTAAAATTACATCGCCATCTATTTGAATTATATAATCTGATGTTGATGCAAGTATAGCTTTATTTCTAATCTTTGAAAGTCTAAATCCAGCATCTTCCTGCCAAATATGTTTAAAAAGATTAGGGTTTTCGGCCATATATTTTTCGACTAAAATTTTTGTATCATTCTTTGAACCATCGTCTGCTATAATAATTTCATTTGGAAATATAGTCTGATGAAGGCAGCTTTTTAAACAAAGATCAAGTGCATCAGGCCAATTATATGTAGATATAATTAAACTACAAGTGGGTAAATTAGAATTCTTCATTTAAATGTATTGATTTATGCCAGTCTCGATCTTGGTGGTCCGATCGCTATATGCGGAACGTAGAAGATTTTTATTTGCCATATCTTCGTTTTTAGTCTTCTCTTCCTTGTGATATAAGTGATAAATAATTCCTGCAAATTTAAAATATAGTTTTTCTACACCAATATTCATCAATCTGATAGTAAGGTCACTGTCCTCATGTCCCCAGCCTTCAAATTTTTCGTTGTAGCCATTTACCAAAATGAAATCGGATTTCCAAAATGACATGTTTGCACCCCTTGCGAAATATTTTGGCTTTTTACTTGGGAGCCTATATCTGTGCAAAAATATTTTGGTTAGTAAATAAAAGCGGATGCCGTTTTCTTTCCGTTTTATATCTTTATTTATCAACGAAAAGTCTATTGTCGTATTTTGGATTAATTGTTGACTTATTAAATTGCCCAGCATAACCCTTGAGCCTTGAAGAAGTGCTTTTTTCTGTGCGAAAAATAAATGATCCTGAATAAAATATTTATTTAGAATTACATCTCCATCAATCTGAATAATATATTCGTAATTACTTTTTGCAATAGCCTTATTTCTAATTTTTGAAAGCCTAAATCCGTCATCCTCTTGCCATACGTGAATTAAGGGAATAGAAAAGAGGTGTTTAAAATCGTTAATTAGCTTTCCCGTATTATCTTTTGAACCATCATCCGCAATAATAATTTCATTTGGCAGGATACTTTGTTGAAGTATGCTTTGCAAGCATAAGTTTAAAGCCTCTGGCCAATTATAGGTCGATATTATTAGACTACATTTAATCATTAGTTGACTGATCGATTATCTTTAATAAAGCAAAAATACATTTTAAGAGTTAAATTCCTCAATATAGGAGTTTGACGAATGTATTCAATTGTTATAATGAGTTTTGCAAAATAATTTTTTAATTATTTACAATTCTCATTATGAGAAATATTTGTTTGCTATTATTCTTCTGTCGAACGCTAAAAGTTATATTTTTGATTTTAAAAGAAAAAGTGAATTGATGAGTAAAACTATTATTTTAGGGCAAACAACTTCTTTTTTGTTGTCAACGGTAATTCTCGAAAATTTAAGATATTGTGGTTTCAATATCATTGATATAAGTTTTGATGAAGATCGTTTTAAGTACAGAAATTATAGGCAGCGGGCACACAATTTCTTTAGAAAAACCTTTTTAGGCGATAAACGTTTTAAAGTTAATTTGCGTATTAACGATTTTGAAGAAGGCATTTTGAAAAAAATAGATTTGATAGAAGGAAAAGCAGAATTTGCTTTACTAATCCGCCCCGATATGTATTCGGACAAGATCTTATTAAAGTTAAAAAGTAAAGCGAAGCTTTTGATTGGTTACCAATGGGATGGGCTTAATCGCTTTCCCACAGTTTTTGGTGTGATTAATTATTTTGATCGATTCTTTGTTTTTGATTCCAACGATTTGAATTATCGGAAAAAAGAATTATTATATTTGACAAATTTCTATTTTGACTTACCTGAAATTTTAAATATTGATGAAAAAATAGAAGAGGAAATATATTTTGTGTTTACATATTCCTTGCAGAGATTAAACGAGCTCAATTTATTTCTTGACAAGATTGCTACTATAAACATTAAAAAAAATATTTTTGTTTACGTAAAGAATAAAGAACTGTCAGAGTTGAATAACAAAATTTATACTCCCATTGCTAAAACTTTAACATACAAAGAGAATATTAGAAATGTGAAAAAGGCATCTGTGCTCTTGGATTTTAATAATAGAATTCATAATGGGCTTTCTTTTAGGACATTTGAGGCTATTTGTTTTGAAAAAAAATTAGTGACTAATAATAAGACGATAAAGCATTTTGATTTTTATCACCCTCAAAATGTCTTTGTTTTAGGAGAAGATGATGAACAAAATCTATCAAAATTTATGAAGAGTGATTATATAAAAATTGATGAAAGAATAAAAAAGAAATATTGTTTTAGCAATTGGATTAATTTTGTATTAGATATTCAGCCCAATACACCTATTACTTTAGCAGATATGAATAATTAGCCAAATGAAAATTTCAGGATTCACGATTGTGCGCAACGCCATTCAATACGATTTCCCCATTGTGGAAAGTATTACTTCTATTTTAAATCTGGTAGATGAATTTGTAATTGCATTGGGTGATAGTTCTGATGAAACGGAGCAATTGGTGAAAAGCATTGCATCGGATAAAATTAAAATCATTCATTCCAATTGGGATACTTCCAAATATAACAAAGACGGTCAGGTATATGCACATCAGACAGATGTCGCCTTAGCAGCTTGCACTGGCGATTGGTGTTTTTATATACAAGCGGACGAAGTATTGCATGAGGACGGCATTCCTATTATTAAGGCAGCCTGCGAAAAATATTTAAAAGAAGAAGCTGTGGACGGCTTTCTGCTTAATTATATTTGGTTTTTTGGCTCTTATGATAAATATATCGACGCATTACATATCGCTTATCCTAAGGAAATCCGTATTATACGGAATCATCCCGATATTCACTCTTGGCGAGATGCGCAATCTTTTAGATGGATGCCTAATTTTGATTACGGAGATTATTGGCAAGAGAAAAATACAAAGAAATTAAATTGTATCGATTTGAATGCTTGGCTTTATCATTATAGTTGGTCGCGCGACCCTCGTTGTCTTGTGGCAAAAAAGGCGGAGCAGAACCATATGCATTGGGGGAGCGATATGGAAGTGAACGAGGCATATTTTGATTATGGTAATCTTTCTTTATTGCCAGATTTTAAAGGCTCACATCCTGAAGTGATGAAAGAACGCATAGAGAAAATGAATTGGAGCCATTTGTTAAGATATACCGGTGAAAGGCCTACGGAGTTAACCAGAAAATTCAAATTAAAATATCGTATTCTTTCCTTTTTTGAAAATAAAGTCCTAGGAGGTAAGTTACTTTTCGGATTTAAAAACTTTAAAAAGGTGGGTAAGTTTGGGTGGAATGGCAAGCTGTAAAGTAAAATGCTTAAAACTAAATATATTGGGTATCTAGCTTTAAGCATTCTGCGTTAATCACTTTTAGTCTATCAACACATTTCCTGTCATTTCTTTGGGAATATCGATTCCCATTACTTTTAAGATAGATGGAGCGATGTCCCCTAATTTTCCTGCTTTTAATTCTCCTTTAAAATCGTTACTGATTAAAAAAAGAGGTACTAAATTTAAAGAGTGTTGGGTGTTAGGGCTGCCATCTTCATTAATCATATTGTCTGCATTGCCATGATCGGCTGTTAGGAAAATGGTGTAGTCATGTTTTAGTGCTTCAACTACTATTTCTTCTACACATTTGTCTACTGTTTCAGCTGCTTTTACCACAGCCCCAAAAACACCAGTGTGACCCACCATATCTGTGTTGGCAAAGTTTAAACAAATGAAGTCTGCGGTTTCGTCTTCTATTTCCGGAATAATTTTTTCAGTAATTTCATAGGCACTCATTTCAGGTTGCAAGTCGTAGGTAGCGACTTTTGGAGAAGGTGCCATTATTCTTTTTTCACCATCGAAAGGCTGTTCTCTTCCTCCACTAAAGAAGAATGTTACGTGCGGATATTTTTCCGTTTCCGCAATACGTATTTGCTTTTTATGATTATCGGCTAAGACTTCGCCGAGTGTTTTAGTCAGGTTATCATTTTCAAAAATTACATGCACATTTTTAAATGTCGCATCATATTCTGTCATCGTGGTATAATCAAGATTTAATTTCTTCATACCAAATTCAGGAAAATCTTTCTGAGTCAATACTTCGGTAATTTCACGACAACGGTCAGTACGGAAGTTAAAACAGATGGCGACATCGCCGTCTTTGATTTTGCTGTCCGCATTATCTTTTAAACGTGCGTTGACGATTGGTTTTATGAATTCATCTGTAACTTCAGTTGAGTAAGATTTTTCTATGGCTGCTAAAAGGTCGTCACTTTCCACGCCCACGCCATTTACCAGAGCATCGTATGCTAGTTTTACTCGTTCCCAACGCTTGTCACGGTCCATAGCGTAATATCTGCCGGTAATTGTTGCAATGTGACCAATGCCTGTTTTAGATAAATGATTTTGCAAATCTTTAATAAAATCTTTTCCGCTGTGCGGGTCGCAATCCCGGCCATCGGTGAAAGCGTGCACAAATACGTTTTTAAAATCTCTTTCTTTGCAAACATCAATTATAGCTTTTAAGTGATTGATATGGCTATGTACGCCTCCATTACTTACTAGGCCTATAAGATGCAATGGTTTATTCTTTTCTTTTGCTTTGTCAATAGATGCCAAAAGAGTTTCATTTTTATGAAATGTGTTCTCTTTTATAGCGACATTAATGCGCTGCAGTTCTTGGTAAACAATTCTGCCGGCACCTAAATTAAGGTGGCCTACTTCACTATTGCCCATTTGCCCATCTGGCAATCCAACTGCTTCGCCGCAAGTAACCAGAGTCGTATGCGGATATTTGTTATATAAAGAATCCACAAAAGGAGTTTCTGCATTTTGAATAGCATCAATTTCTTTGCTTTTCCCTAAGCCCCAACCATCCATAATGAGTAGTATTGCTTTTTTCGCTTGCATTGTTTATTTTATGTTTTAATAAATTTAAGCGCTAAAGTTAGGAATTTTAAACTTAGTGATCATTAGTATATCTAACTAATATAATATTTTATATGAATTTTTACAATTTGGCTCATTCTTTGCTGCTTATTTGTGATTTTAAATCGAATTAGAAATGAAGAAAATTTTATTTATTCTTGCGGGAATGTTTACGTTAATGGGGTTTGTTGCGCCTGTTTCAGGTGTCAGTGAAATTATAAGTGCCTTAAAAAAAGGTGATGCGACAGAAGTTTCTAAACACTTTGATAGTTTTATTGATATAAAACTGCCTAATAAAGAGGAAGTAAAAAATGTGAGTAAAAATCAGGCCACTCTTACTTTGAAAGATTTTTATTCTGAGCGAAATATCTCAGGCTTCGAGGTAATTTCCCAACGAGAAATGGGGGGTACCGGTTATTTAGCAGGGAAATTAAAAAGTGATTCACATGAATATAATATTACGTTGATGCTTAAAACCAAAAATAATGATACTTCGATAGTATCGGTGCGCATTAACTAATTATAAAACATAAGTTTAAAAAATAGCGATTGAATATTATTTCAATCGCTATTTTTGTTTTTATATAAACACAATTATGGATATTATTAGCTTGTATCGAATATTCTTGCAATACCCGTCAATACAGACGGACAGTCGCAAAGTGCAGAAGGGTGACTTATTTTTTGCGCTCAAAGGCCCCAATTTCGATGGTAACTTATATGCTGGAAAGGCATTGGCAGATGGAGCTGCATTTGCTATTGTTGATGAACAAAAGGAA
>NZ_JBNQGD010000339.1:0-1686 GCF_050436765.1 Arachidicoccus sp.
GCAGCTGATTGACCCAAGCGTGGCGGCTAGTTTATTGCACGTGGCAGATCTGGCCGGTTACCGTAATCACCAGGTATATATTGGCAATTCCAAACATGTACCTTTAAATGTGGGCGCTCTGCAGGATGCAATGCCTACATTGTTCGAATTACTGGAAGAAGAAACAGAAGCTTCGGTACGGCTTGTATTAGGCCACTCTATATTTGTGTTTATTCATCCCTATATGGATGGCAACGGACGAATGGGACGTTTCCTAATGAATGCAATGCTGGCTTCAGGTGGTTACCCTTGGACGGTGATACCGGTAGATAGGCGTGCAGAATATATGCAGGCTTTGGAAAGCGCTAGTGTTGACCAGGATATTACCCCTTTCGCTACTTTTATTGGTTATCTTGTTTCCGAAGGGATGAATGGGCATGCAGTGGCTCAACTGCCGCATACACAATAAACTAAATCACTTCGTTCCAGAATGCTCTGCGCTAACTTCTATTGCGGAACTACAGGAAATATGTAAGTCTGTCCTATAGTTAATTTAATATCTTTGCAACAGCATTTTATTACAAATATTACCAACTGTGAAAATTCGGTAAAAACAAAAGGCGGACGGCTTCTGTAAAGTAGTTGATAGCCAAAGTGGGATTGAATCTCCTACAGGGATTGAACTTAGTCGATTTCTTATTGTGATCCCGTAATAAAAGGGGACTGGCTTGTTTTGTGGAGCTAGCTGTCCCGACTTCAGCATCGCGTCACCTTTTTTGGTGACTCGGAAAATCTAATATATTGAATTGCAGCACGTTGAAAAATTAACTAAAATAAAGTGCGGAAGTCAAGAGTAAGATACCCTGTTCACAAAATGAACAGGGTATCTTTATTTAGGAGCATTACGCATTATCGGGATTATGTGGGGATATAATCATTATAGGTTTTCAGGAACACCGGGTTTAAGTTCGAGTTCTAATAGTCTATTTGTTATAGCCTATCGTATATTATATTATATTATGGGAGAACAATAACCTTGAGGACAAAAAAAACTGGCGAGAAAAGGGACCTTTGTGCACGCGTTGCACAAGTCTATGCATGATACGGAAATTGACGGGTATTTATCTTCCAAGTAATTTTAGTTGACATCCTACTGCCCTTACTTTGTTACAAAATAGAGTTACATTTGCCCTTACTTTGTTACAAATTTAATTTAACTTTACCCTTACTTTGTTACAAAGATAACCTATTCGTCATAATGGCATTCAAAAGGAATATCGAAGATTATCTCCACCGATGGAAATCAAACGCTTCCCGCAAGCCACTTATTATCAGGGGCGCCCGGCAGGTGGGCAAAACCACGTTAATACGTAATTTTGCCCGAAGTTATACCTATGCTATCGTACTTAACTTGGTTAAATTAACCAAGCAGGTACTGTATTGCCTGATCCGTAACCTTATAAATTCAGTAAGTGCAACAATAAAAAATAGGGAAATATATTCACTGAAATCTTTTTCTTATCTATAAAAATCCGTTGACATAATCAGCAGACCCTATTTAATAGTTTTGGTTAATAAAAACAAGTTACGCTTTTTCTACTAAGTATATATAATTTCCACTGAAAGTTGTAAAAAACGTATATAATTCGGGAGAAAAGTTGTATCAGTTGTTTTCTCTTTCTTTTTATGAGAGCTGATTTGAAGTTT
>NZ_JBNQGD010000340.1:0-9377 GCF_050436765.1 Arachidicoccus sp.
TGATAATTTACCGCCTCCCCTAACTCTACCTCCAACATCAATACGATGCCGAACCTTTCCATTTTCTGTCGTTATTCTTAAAGCTGCGTTTTTATTAGTGCTATTTTCAAAATGTAAATAATATGAATAAGTTCCTTTTATGTCGTGAGTTTCTGAAAAACGAAATACAGCAGAGTATTTTGTTTCAAAACGCTCGTTAAATAAATTGTAGTGCAGATTACTAAACTTGAATATATGTCCAATAATTCCAAGCATAGATGTCTTACCTGTTCCGTTACCGCCAGCGATAACAGTCAATATTGAACCAAAATCAAAATTTAGGTTATTTAAATGCCTGAAGTTTGTAATCTCAATTTTTTTAATTTTCATTCTTATGTAATTGTTAGTTAGAGGTGATTTCGTTCGTTACGCTTACCGCTAACTCATAGAAAAGTATCAACCCGTTCTTTTTACGCTATAATATTACTTTTTAAAATAAGTCCTAATCTCAAAAGCACTTTTTCTGTAATTCATGTTATAATTTTTTTGAGAATTTAAATAACATTTTCCTAGTGCATTTTAGCTACTTTAATTAACTCCATAGTGCTAATAACTACCAAAGATTCTGTTCAACACCGCTTTCATTTCTTAGCCGTTGGACAAAACGAAAACCTAGCTATTCTGTGCAGTTGTTTGTCCGCCGAATATTTCGAGTTCCAACTCTTTATAAATTTTTGTCTCGTCAGTAATTAAAGGAGCTATTGTGTCTCTAAAAAAAGCGTCTTTTGTATTTCCACAGCCAGTTAAATTTAATAGTTTCTTTAATCCAACAAAGATGTCTCCTGACGCAGATTTCACATCATCAGCCGGATTTCCTCTAGCAATACTTTTAGCTATTTCACCTTGCTTTAATTGCAAAGATGCTTCTATCTTGTCTGCATTACCTGTAGAATTACATAGTTTAGTCAAGACCTCATCGCCCAGCAGGTAGCTTTCAATATGCCGCTTAGCAAGAACTTTAATGTTTCTGCCAGTCAATTCCGCTATTTCTTCGCGGCTTTTATCATCTCTATCTACTAACTTGACTATCTCAGAACCCTTTAAAACATCACTTACTACTTTGTATGTAATATTATCATCCTTCTCCAATTCGCTTGAAGAACCAATTGAAATAAACGAAACTTCCAGATGTTTATTTCCAAATATCTTTGTGTAAATCTGAGCATCGAAATTTTTATATTTTCTGCCGGCTTGATTTCCTTCACAAAAAATTACTTTTTTAGGTGATAGTAAGTCAGAAAAATCATCAAGCGTAATTTCAATAAATTTTTCCCAAATAGTTCTATCAATAGTTGCAGGAGTAATGATACTAGGTTTGTCAAAGTCTATATTTGCGAAATTCAAAAATGTTATTGAACCGGGAATTAATTTATCAATTTCTCTAGCTTTTTTCAACATTCCTAATGAATGAGTATTAATCCATAGTTGACTTTCATTTGGCACTAGGCGATATATTTCTTCAAACAGTCTTGCCTGAAGCCTTGTGTGCATATGTATTTCTGGTTCGTCAATGCATAAAATTGCATTCGGGTAGTATGATGATTTAATTATTAAGTCTAGTAATAAGTCAAATGCAGATTTTTCACCTCCTGATAAGTTTTTATAATGAAAGTCTTTTGAATTTCCTTTCTCAAAATAAAAACTACCGTTTTTCAACGGGTCTCCAATTGAAGATAAATTTAAGTCTTCAAATACATTCTGTAATGAAGCCCGAATTTTCCCAATTAATTCTTCACGCAGATTTTCAACTGTCCTATTATTATTAGTTTCATCATAAACACCTTTTAAAGTGAGAGAGACTAATCTTTGGTAATTCTCCTGTACAACTGCGTCATTTTGAATGAAATTACCGAGTCGAATAGTGTTGGTAGGGTCATTTTGCTGACTAAGACTGCTTACAGTAAAATCAGCATCGTTCCTATAGGCAGTTCTGAAGTAGAATTTTCCCTTTAATAATTCTTTTGTAATGCCAGGCAAGTCATAAAATGTAATATTAACTGAATTTTCAAGTGGAGTAGTACTACCTTGTTTTGTATAATAATCACTTATATTAAATGAGCTTTGAAATTTGTACCTATACCAGTGTAAAAAAGCATCGAACAATGAAGATTTTCCACTGCCGTTAGGCCCAACTACGATTACAACTTTTGTAGTATTTGGAATATTTTCAATTTTTAAGTCTGAAAATCTTTTAAAATCTTTTAATGTTATTTGGGAAACCTTCATTGAATAATTCGATTATTAGGGGGGCTCATTTGATTGCCTAGAACTCATAAAAAAGTATCCAAGAAGCCCTTTATTAAAACTAAACATTTAAAATTACAGTGTGTGGCTTTACGTTTTTGTTTGTACGGTTTTTCGCAGCCAGTTCACAATCATTTTTTTCGCACAACCATTCAAGGTTACAAGATAATGTATTCTATTTATATTAAACAAAAAAGCCAACCTCTCAATTGACTTTTATTTGATTCGTTTTTTCTTCTTGTAATAATTATATCGGGTGCCATCTTTTTTTGAAAACTCCAATTTCCCATTATCGCAAAGTCGTTTTAAAATGACGGATATGCTTTTGGTGTCAAAAGAGGAAGAATTAGAATGACTTTCTTTTAAAGCAATATGGACATCTTTTGAAGTTTTTGCCAAGTTAAAAAAACCGTTGCTGTAAAGATCTGTTATTCTTGAAGTGAGGCGACTTTTCTCTCGACGCGTTACAGACAATTTAAAACGTGATTTAATTTCAACGTCTACATCGAAAAGAACTTTTGGATGTAAATCTAGGGCAAATGCTATTGCCGCGATGTGACTTATATCGGTATTGCTTCCATTTTCAATCGAAATAATAACATTCCTATGAAAACCAGTTTTCCCTGCTACATCCTCGATCTCTAAAGACAGAGATTCTCTTTCAGTTTTTATTTTTACACCAACTTTCTTTGTAAATTCTAAATTATGATATTGAGTCATTAGACAAAATGACTTCAATATTTTACTACAAAATATAATTTAAAAATATTTTTGTAGTTATTATTTTTTTTATATCTTTGGGTAGATAAATTATTTTTGCGGAGCTCATATAAACTTATTTGATGCATTCGCTTTAGAGTCCTGCTTTCGAAACCTAGGAAATTTTGATGCACACAGGGCAGAAGTAGAATGCCCACGTTACGGCGTGGGCTCTTCTGAATTGTGTGTAGGCCCTCCTAGGTGCCTGAAAGCAATAAGGTTGAGTTCCACGCTTTTTTTGTTTGAGATGCTGTTGTTGATAAAAGAACTTACCAAAGACTCATCCGAAATGGATGTTGTATTCTCTGATATATAAAACATACTTTCTAATTGTAGTCGGCCGCGTGCAGCACTGGCAACGCGTCGTCGAATGCTTGTCCAAAAGCATCTCTATCAATATTCTATATGCCTGTATGCCTCGTGCCCCGATTTGAATTAAAGCGGGTAATAGCGGGTGGAGCGGTTCTTTCATGTACTACCGTTCTGCCTGCATTGCCCGCACCCCAGCCATTGCAGGTGTTACAACAAAATTAAAATCCAACATATAGGAATAAAAACCTTGTGCATCTCAATGGCAATTATATTTCATAATTGCTAAAAAAATACCATGCACAAAAAAACGATACTACTCGTACTGGCCTTGCTATGCCTCGCCGCCAGCGGGTTTGGACAAAAGATAAAACCTATTTATATTGATGACCCTTTGCCAAATATTTCTTTCGGTAAGATGCTCTTTTATAAGGACACTACCGCACACCTCTTCGACTTTACGGGTAAAGTTATTCTCCTTGATTTCTGGTTTACAGGTTGCCCGGTTTGCATAGAAATGTTCCCCAAGGTTGATTCTTTACAAAAAAAGTTCAGTAAGCACCTTCAGGTAATTATGGTTACAAGAGACTCCAGAGAAAAGGTATTGCCGTTGATAAAAACCTGGGAAGAACGCCACCATACAAAATGGAGCTTGCCTATTATTGTCAGCGACACCCTACTGCATCAGTATTTTCCACACCATGCAGAGCCCAACTATGTATGGCTTGCCCCGGAAAACAGGTTCGTAGCACAGACATCTTATTTCTTTATCAGAAAGGATATTATGGAAAGCTACCTGCATCATTTACCTGACGAAATTTATAATTCCGGTTATTCTGTCGACTCACTTTACAAAAACTAACTATTGCTAATGAAAAAATCTCTCAATTTTATAATAATATCACTGCTCCTGTTTTTCTGCCACGCTTCTGCCCAAAATACAAGAGTTATACGCGGGCATATTTTCGACGCACAGACCGGTCAAACTTTGGTAAGTACAACCGTTTACGCATTACAATCAGAGCAAACCGTAATTAGTAATAGCAAAGGAGCTTTTGCCATTGTTATTAGGCTAAATGATACTTTGACGATAATTCACGTAGGGTATGATACAAAAAGGATACCGGTTACTGGCCAATCGGAGGATATTAAGGTCACACTCCAACAACAAAATAATGCATTAGAAGATGTAACCATTAATACGGGTTATCAGAAATTGAAGCCCAACGAAGTAAACGGTTCTTATGTGGTCATCGATAACAAAACACTGAACCAGCAAACCGGCCTAAATATTCTTGACAGGTTAAGAGGTGTAACGAGTAGTTTGCTTTTTAGTGTCGGCAAAAGTAACAATAACCCTCAAAACACCACTGGCATAACCATTCGCGGACTCAGCACCATTAACGGTCCACTTGACCCTTTAATTGTCGTAGACAATTTTATCTACGACGGCAACATCAATAATATTAATCCAAACGATGTACAAAGTATTACTGTACTAAAAGATGCTGCTGCAACGAGCATTTGGGGCGCGCGCGCCGGCAACGGTGTTATTGTAATAACAACCAAGAAAGGGCATTTCAACCAAAAGCTACAAATTGATTTTAATACGGACCTAATGGTTACTGATAAACCTGACCTGTATTATAATCCACAAATATCCTCTGCGGATTATACCGATTTTCAACAAACGCTATTCAATAAGGGTTACTACAACGGGCAATTCACCAACCGTTCTCATCCTGCTATCTCTGCGGCAGTGCAGGTGTTCGAGGACGGGAAAAGCGGATTGATTTCTGCGCAGGATTCCGCCCAACAAATTGATGCTTTGAAGAAAATTGATAACAGGCAACAATTTGAGAAATATTTTTATCATAAAGGCGTTACCCAGCAATATGCCTTGAACCTTCGCGGCGGAAGTCAAAATATCGGCTGGTTGCTATCGGGGACTTATGATAAGGATATTAATAACCTTCAAGCAGAATATAATAAGATAAATCTTCGTTTTGAAAACACTTATCGACCATTACAGAACCTGACAATTAATGCTGGCGTATATTATACCAACAGTAACAATACTTCAGGCATTTCTCCGTATACAGCGGTTTCAGAGATCAACAATACGAGATATCTACCTTATTTAAACCTTGTCGGACCAGGCGGACAATCTATCCCTGTACTACATAATTATAATCAAAAATATATTGATACTGCAGCGGCAGGTCAGTTGCTTAGTTGGAACTATTATCCATTACAGGATTATAAGCATGCTTACGGTAAAACCAATATTGAAGCACTAAGCGCACATATCAATGTTGACTATCACATTATCAAAGGACTAGACGCGGGCATAATGTATCAATACAACAAACAAAGCACAGATCAAACAACCACCCAAGACACTTCCAGTTATTATGCGAGATATTTGATTAATTTATTTAGCCAGCCAGATAGAACTACCGGCGTAGTAAATTATATTGTTCCATTAGGAGGCATATTAAATAAATCTTATTCCTCTCTTAATTCATACAACCTTAGAGGTCAGCTAAACTTAGATAAAACAATTAACCACATCAATAGAATAAATGCGATTGCCGGTTTTGAACTCAGGGATGAAAGGGCTTCAAGTAATGGGGCAATCTATTATGGGTACAATGCAGATCCGCTTACCAATAATTCAGATTTAGATTATTCAAATTTATATCCTACATACATAACAGGCGTCAGGGCGAGGATCCCATATGGTACCACCCTCAGCTCCACTGATAACCGCTTTGTTTCCCTATTTTCCAATGTATCTTATACCTATAAGGACAGATATACTTTATCAGCAAGTTTGCGTAAAGACGGTGCAAATATTTTTGGGGCGAACATCAATGACAAATGGAAGCCCTTATGGTCGGTAGGCCTCGGCTGGCAATTATCTAAAGAAAGCTTTTATCACATTTCATGGCTTCCACTTTTAAAGCTATCGGCCACCTACGGGGTGAGTGGTAATGTGGATTTGACAAAGACCGCGTTGCCTATCGGCATGTACTCCCAGCTTACGGTTGGAAATGCACACCTGCAAGAGCTTGGAATAACATCGATTAATAATCCGGATTTAAGTTGGGAACATAACTACCAGACTAATATCAGAATGGATTTTTCTGCAATCCAAAATAAGATAAGCGGTTCTATTGAATATTATAGAAAAAGAGGAACCAATCTTTATGCACCTACTCCCTATGATTATACCACCTGGGGACACACAAGTACGATCATTGTCAATTCGGCTAATATGAAAGGAAAGGGTATGGATATTTCACTGCACAGTTTAAACATCAATCGAGCCTTTAAATGGACAACGAACTTAATATATAGCTATAATCAATCGATCACTACAAAGTATTTGGCATCAACAGCAGCTTCCATTAATTCTTTTCTAGGCGGCGGCAACACGATTACACCTGTCGTTGGAAAACCATTATATGCTATTGCTGCCTATAAATGGGCAGGCTTAGACGCAGCAGGAAATCCACAAGGCTATCTAAACGACACCATTAGCTCCGATTACAATGCAATTGCCCAGAGTGCATTAAATGAAGGGCTAAAAGGAGGAAGTATGGTATATGTCGGACCGGCCAGCCCTACTAGTTTCGGTTCATTAATGAATGAATTTTCTTATAAAGGATTTTCCTTATCATTCAATATTACCTATAAGTTGGGCTATTATTTAATGAAGCCAACTCTTAGTTATTATAATCTTGCAACGCGGGGTGTAAACAGTATAGATTATGATAAGCGTTGGCAACAACCCGGTGATGAACAGAAGACAAATGTGCCCTCTTTTGTTTATCCTTTGGATCAAAACAGGGATGCCTTTTACAACGCATCGGACATTAACGTCATCAAGGGAGATCATATCAGGTTACAATTTATCAATTTCTCTTATTCATTTTTAAATAGTCTACACAAACTTCCTTTTAAAGGCTTGCAAGTATATGTTAATATAGCCAACCTGGGTATTTTATGGAGGGCAAACCATGACCATATTGACCCGGATTTTGTCAATCTAATACCGGATCCAAAAACTTATACAATGGGCATTCGTGCAAATTTTTAAATACTAATATAAACCCAATATGTTGTACAGAAATCAAATAAAGATATTTATAATTTTAGCTGCTTGTTTTTTTATATTACCGGCATGTAAAAAATTTCTTGACAAAAAACAAAACGATGCGGAAGTTGTACCTTCCACATTGACAGATGTTCAGGCATTAATGGATAATGCGGAATTAACAGGCTATATCTCGCCATCCTACCCGGAAGCCTCATCAGATGAATCTTATTTGAGTGATGCTATTTTCAATTCATTTCCAACCGTTTATCAGGAGTTCTACCTTTGGCAAAAACCAACCGTGCCCGACGGTAGTTCGAATGACTGGGGAGATAGTTATCATGCGATATATGATGCCAATCTCGCATTAGATCTACTAAACAGTATTGACAGAGGCGCTACTAATGGGCAGCAGTGGGATAACGTGAAAGGAAGTGCCTTATTTTTCAGGGCATATCACTTCTTAAACCTCTTATGGGAATATGCAAAGGCCTATGATAGTACTACTGCCGACAAAGACTTTGGGATTGCATTACGGCTGACATCGGACTTCAATGTTCCTTCGACCAGGGCTACCAATCAACAATCTTACAATCAGGTTATTAGCGATGCCAAAGCATCTTTGCCTCTTTTAGCTGCATACCCTTTTGTGTTAACACAGCCATCCAAAACAGCGGCATACGGTCTTTTGGCTAGATGTTATTTATCTATGCGGGATTACAAAAATGCTTTGCTTTATTCGGACTCTTGCTTACAATTAAATAATAACCTAATTGATTTTAATGCAGATGATGATATCGTCGGAAATCTTTTGGCAGACGCACCGTTTAAGAAGTTTAACAAGGAAACCATCTTTTATTGCGAGATGAATTATGAATATGATATTTTCACTTATACAGGTTTTGTTGATTCTACACTTGTAAGTTCTTACCAGTTGAATGATTTAAGAAAAGTGGCTTATTTAAGTAATGATGGAACGGGTCATTTTTATTTCAAAGCACCTTACACGGGAAGTTCCTATATCAATTTTACAGGCATTGCCACCGATGAAATGTATCTTACGCGCGCTGAATGCTATATAAGAATAGGCGAGATACAAAAAGGATTAAATGATTTAAATAGTCTTTTGGCAAAAAGATATAAAACAGGTACTTATACACCGCTTGTCGGGCTATCACAAAACGTAGCTCTTGCAAAAGTTTTGATGGAAAGGAAAAAGGAGTTGTTGTTTAGAGGAAACAGATGGATGGATATTAAACGCTTAAATAAAGAAGGGGCAAATATCGTATTGGAAAGAATTGTTGGTGGACAAAAGTATACTTTGCAACCTAATGCAGGTTTTTATGCAATTCCATTACCGGATGATATTGTCAAGATAACCGGTATGCCACAGAACTAAAAAATGGAGATGATATAATCACCTCCATTTCCCGAACCTTTAGTCCCTAATTTGACCTGTTGGTTATACTAGATGATGGCAAACTGGGAGCGTCCGCTGTTGAAATAACGCGCGCTACGCCTGCTGTTGCAGCTGCATCTATATCTTCTGAAGACAACAATACAGGATTAGTGGGATCTGATGCATCAACATGTGAAGCTTCAATTGTGCAAGCTTTGACATTACCACTTGGGCAAGTCGCGTTTGGGTCATACGACCAATTCGCTACATTTTCTACATTAGAAACACTATAGGGATTCGTTGTTGGTGGATTGTATGTAAATTGATACATTGGATCACCACTCTTTGTCTGTGGAGCCTTTGTAAAGGCACTCGTTGCTATTACTAGCGCTACCCCTAATGCTAATCCGCATGCGGGTAGTATTTTTATTAGTTTCATGTTCTAATATTTTTTTGTTTAAATTAAATTCCAATTCCAATTCGTCCGGCAACTGATTTTATTTTACCGCGACTCCGGTTTTAAAT
>NZ_JBNQGD010000341.1:0-2109 GCF_050436765.1 Arachidicoccus sp.
CAGACGGGGGTCAGTTTCAAATGGCGGGAGGGGGTCAATTTAAGTGGGTTTTCCAATTTGATGAGTGAAATACTGTTTGTTGCTGTTCTTTTTGCTTTATTTCGTCTTGTCTTCTAAAGTCATTGATAAATTCTCGAACTCGTGAAGTCCATTCTCCATTTGTGGTTGTATTTATGAAAGCTTTGCGTGAAATCTCTGTAACTCTGGCACGTCTTCCAACTTGTGGAAATAAACAATAAAGGGTATTTCGCAAGCCTTCGGAATCGTCCATAGAACCGTCTCCTCGAAAATCAAAGATAACAGGCACAGAACTTTTAAGCCAAGCGGATGGAAAACAATATTCTGGAAACCCAACCTCAAATATTCCCGATTTGTCTGTGTTGTAAACGTCACTGATTCCATTATTTTTCCATTCTTTAAGAAAACGAGGATAATCTCTTTTTAGGCGTGTACCATCAACTATCCAAACCATATTTTTATAAAACTTCTCACGAGAAATTCTTTCTTCGGGCTTTATCGCTGAATGTTGAAATTCTATTATGAGGTTATGAGTCGTCCGAATATCTGAAATATGCTTTTCGCCCGTTATTTTGTCAAGCAAAGAAATTTCTTGCCAATCGGCAGAATAATTGTTTTTCCAATTGCGATGCCATTCGGTTTCTGGCTCCCACCAACTGTCGCAAAAAGTAATACTGCGATGTGCCCAATGCCAAATTTTTTGTTTGCCACATTTGGCAATAACGGATTGCGAACAATTAGGACAAATTCCTTGTTGCTTTGGTTGTGCTTCAACACGATTTTTATCAAGTAATGCAAACCTCATAATCTATCAACTTGTCTTAAACCAAATTTAATATATCCGAATTACCATTCTATCTTCTGCGTCAAAATTCCATTGGACTTGCCATACTCTTCCGTCAATTTGGTCGAGCAAAATCAAATTATAGGTATTTGTTGTTGGATAAAGAAAGAATCGACCATTTTTTTCCTCGTCCTCAGATACCAAAGAGACGTTTGATAATATAGTCTCGAAGCGATGCTTGCTTTCTGTACCCCATTGGACTTGCCACATTTGCCCTGTTCTTGTATTTAATTTTATAAAATTATACATATTTGGTGTTGCAAAAAGCCGATACACAACGGTGCTATCCGTAGAAATGTTCTGAATCGGAGGATGGGATGTGCTTTGAGCAAAAGTTAGCATTGCCGTAAATGCAAAAGTTAATGTCAGAAAGAATGTCTTCATATCCGTTGTTTTGTTAGATTTTTATTGTGGGTGGTCGTCTATGCTGACACACAACGTTTGACCAGCTTGCCGAAGTGGCGGATTTTCACCACTAAACTTCCGAGCGAAGACAGAACGTAAATTTAGTACAAAACTTTCAAACGGAGGCGTTAGCCCGCCATTTTGCCAAACTGGCCGTTGTATGCCGTTTTATTTCGGTAAATGAAAAGATATGACTGCTAAATCAAGTTCTCTATTTCTGTCACCAGTAAGATGAAATTTGTAGTTAAACCAAGTTTCATCACTTTGTCTTAACTCTTTCAAATAGTTAGGGTGTTTTTTGATAGATAACTTTACCTTTTCTAAAACATCAGTAAATTCAGCATTCTGAACAAAATTAATGACTGAAACTTTTGAATTTCTCCAAGTGAGGTAGCCTAAAAGTTGGTCAATAGTTTTAAGAAATACTTTTTCGCCTTTCCAGTATTTACACTCTGCTACAAATACCACACTACTATCATAGCGTAAAGAAATATCGGTCTTCCCAATTTTATTGAAAGTTTCACCACCAGCACTTCCTAATTCAAAATTTGGGTCTAAGATTAGCAAAATATGGTCACGAATATCTTCTTCACTTTTCCCCTTGTATGTTGAAGGCAACCTCTCAAAATTCTTTCCAACATCATTAATAATTTTCAAAATCTTTTGATAGTTGTTGTCATCAAGTGCAGGCTCTGGTTTGAAGTCTTTTTCATAAACTATTGGCTTTACGATAATTTTTTCTTTGAGTTTCGGATTAGGTACAGAAAATGTTTCCGCAATGCCGTTTTTCTTTTTAATTGGAACCCCAAGTGATGATAGCAAGTTGTTCTTCCGAAGTATTT
>NZ_JBNQGD010000342.1:0-1266 GCF_050436765.1 Arachidicoccus sp.
ACTCACCACAAACTTTTGCTTTTAACACTCCCCCCAAAACCCCAACTTTTCTTTACTAAATTCCCTCTTCAGTCCCTCAAATCTAATCCCCTGCGCTTCATTTATTGTTTTCACACTTGGCGCCCCAAAGGCAACAATTACAAGTTCTGGGTGAAATTCAATTTCGCGCGCACTTGTAAATGTTTTGCGCATGCGCTAATATTCCCCCAACTTCTTGGGGTCCGAAATTTTGTAGTTTGGGCCAAGTGTTCGGTTTTGGGTTTTAAGTAGGGTTGTCATCTTACGAAGAATTTGCGTATAATACGCACGTATAATGAAAAATTGCGTATAATCTGCGTATAATGAAACCCTTATAAAAACAACATTTGCCGAACAAAAACTTTAATATTCAACGTGAAACAATAAATTAATTAACAATCTTCAATAATGATGTCATCTGCGGCAACTTCGTCAAGAATTTCGTCCTCAGATGGATCGGCTTTGCGTCGACGATCAGCCTTGAACAAATCCGGATGCTCGAGTATCAAATTGTGTTTGATGTAAGTCAACATGGATGCCATCTCAACTGCCAAACTAAACACATTTTGAAATTATAAGAATTAACCAAAATTAACTTATCGATTCCGGACTTTTGTGCGAATGGCCCCCCGAATTGACCAATTACGCTCAGTTGCTGCACTCGTGACCGGGATCATCTGGAGCATCTTGAAGACTGTTGCGAGAATAGTGTTCGGGAAGCATCCGGCTTTTTTGTTGATCTCTGCGCGAGCTTCCGGTCCGATCTTTTTGCACTGATCCTAAAAAGAGATAAAAATTGCTTAAAATGGTGACTTACCAACAAATAGTGCTGCAAAGTTGTGACGTTTTCGTTGTATTTTGCTCCACATCCGAAATTGCAATGAAATTTGCCGTTTGCTTGCTTTGTGAAATAATCACGCGACCAATGCGGTTTTGGAGCCATTACTAAAACAACAATAAAACTAAGTCAACCCAATAAGTAAAAATGAAAAGAAAGAAAATTGCACCAGGCATGAGAAAATTCAAGTTTGTAAGTATAAATTATTAATCTTTTTAAAAAGCGTATAATGATTATACGCATTTTTTAAAGGGTTTGCGTAGAATGCTTGCTACGCGCGTATAATACACATGACAACCCTAGTGTTTTGTGATTTTTTAAAACTTTTTTGTTGAACTTGAAATGATTTTTTTAAACCTTACAAATTCGACTGATTACATGAAAATTTCTCCAGTTTAAAAATTCCCGCC
>NZ_JBNQGD010000343.1:0-2885 GCF_050436765.1 Arachidicoccus sp.
CAACTGCGTATTTATCTAACCATTCACTTAGCTGTTTCACAATAGTACTATTTATGTTTAATTCATTTGGATTTATATATCCTCCATTATAATAATCTCTAATACCTGTTCCATTTAGCGACGCATCAATAATTAAGTATTTCATGTTTTTTTATTTAAGGGGCCTAAAGAATCGATGATCTATTATACCATCTTTATTTTGTCCAATTTCGAATACACCATCTTTACCATTCATATTCCCTTCCATTCTAAAAATATTATATCCATTCTTTTGTGGGACTGCATCCGTTTCAAGAATGCTTTTATCAAATGAATATGGGAAGTTATGACTGCTGGGGTCTTCTAAGGCTCGTTCTCTTACTCTTGGCGCATACCTAAGCGTTTCATCAATAACCTTTTCTACACCACTCTTAACCGTTTTTACTGTTTTATAATCGCCATATATATCTACAGCTAATGCGCCCGCACCTGTTTCTACCGCTCCGACAATAGCTATTGGCGCACCAACTATACCTAGTCCTATTAGTTGATTTCTATGCCCATATTTATTAATGTAATTCCTATAATCATAACTTCCAGCGGCCTGCCTCAAATGCTGTTCATCCAAATAACTCATTTTAGGAAATACGCTTCTCGCATATTCCTCTATCTGCCAATCAGGTAAACCATTCCTGTGGTTATAATCATAATAAGTTTGCAAATTTGATTCAAAATAATTCGCTTTTATCTTTGTGGTTACGATTACATCAGGTAAAGATTTTGGATTGGTATAAATTTTATTATCATCTCCCGGTCCGCTTTCTCCGCCATTAGCATCTATATTATTCACCGGATCATTCCCCATTGCTAAATACGGAGAGTAATATTGCCCCGCAGGGTCTGTCGTCAGCCACCTGGCAATTCTGCTATCATACATCCTAAGTTCAAAAGCGTTCCAGTCGGTCTCACCGTCTTTCTCTGCGTAAGCTCCCTGATAGCCGTAGCGGTAATCTGTACCTCCGCTTCTTAAGACCATACCATAAGGATAATAATCACTATATCCTCTTACTTCCAAAGAACTACCACTCTTAGCTACTACTGCTCGCACATTGCCCGTTTGATCTCTCAATTCGTAGGCATAGACATTGTCCTGCCGGTAGAAGGTGCCTATCCTGCCTGCGCCGCCGTCTATCGCATATTCCTCGGGGGTTGCCGCTCCCGTGGTTTGTATATATATCGCATCGCCGGTGTACCAGGTCGTTTCTACCAATTGTCCTGCGGTGTTGTAGCTCTTCTTCGCTATTCTCGCTCCGGTCTCATCATAGACAAACTCGGCTATCAGCTGCCCCAGCGAGTCGTAGGTATAGCTTGCATAGGTTTGCACTGTTCCGGTGGCGCTGTTGCTAAATTCTTTTACAAAACTTATATGTTTCTTTTCAACACATTTATGTACTATCAAAACAACTGGTCTGATAGTCCTTCAAATAAACGATATTTTTTAAAGGTATATTATTGTTTTCGGCAACAATTATTGGTTGTAAAACACAATCGGATAATTGCAATGCTGAAAATTCAGCAATTATATCATCAATATATTCATCTTCTATCTTCGTTCTTTTTTCTAAAATGATTTTAACTTGTACGTTTCCATCATTAAGTATTTCGAAGGATATGCTTTTAAATTTGTCGTTGATATTTCGATGCATCGCATCACAGAGATTACAAGTCTGATATTTTATATCAATTCCAGCCATCATGCTTCAGCTTTTGAAAATAATAAATAATTTAGCCATTTATAATATTTAGGTTGCCACTCCCCAATATTTTCGTTAAACTTTTCTTTTGTAAGATGTAATTCTATGATTTCTATTTTGAAGTGACTTAATCTGTCCCTTATATTTACTTTCACTTCTTTAGAAAGATTTGATCCTTCCAATAATATGACTTGAATCTCTAATGTAAACTCTTCTACATTGTAGCTTATGTCTAAAACATTGCTATTAATATTAATAAGCATAATATCTATTAGACTATATTTTAGATCTAAATATTTGTAATTGTAATTTATCATAATACTAAGGTTTCCAGAATGGATTAGTTGGCACTACTGTCGGATTTACTGTACCCTTAATCATAAATACATTAGTTGGCTGACCGGTAATGCCTGCCCCCAAATTTACATTAGTACCGGTAACTCCGTCAAACTTATATATTAAATGGCCTGCTTTAGATGTACCCATGTATGCTGCTTCGCCTGAATGAACAGCATCCAAGACGGATTGAGCATCTTTCACACTATTTAAATAGCCCCCGCCTTCTTTGGCTGTTCCTACTATGTGCCTCGCTTGCTTTTGAACTGATATTGTTTTGCTTAATTCATTTGTAATTCCTCGCTCTGCCACCTCTTCTGTGGTAATTGCCCCTTTTAATGTTTTAAAGGCTTTAGCAGCAATGCCAAAAACTCCTTTTCCAATCAACTCAAATGTTTCCCCCATTGCATACCACCCAAATGCTTGCCCTACCAAACCATCTCCTAGAGCTTCGTGTGGCCTCCAAGGGTGGCTATCTCTATAAGCTGTATATTCTTTTAAATTACTTGGGGACGAAAGATATACATCCATTAAGGACGGAAGTGGCTGGACACTCCAATCTTTTCCTGTATAAATTTCTTTATAGCCATTTTCATTTATTCGTGTGTCGCCATAATCCGGTTGCCAATTTCCATTCTTGTCTTTATGCCATTCAGCGTCCCCTCCATCCTTATCCACCCCATTTATGGGGTCTCCACCCATTGCGATATAAGGACTGGCGAACTGCCCTGCAGGGTCTGTCGTCAACCACCTGGCAATTCTGCTATCATACCTCCTAAGTTCAAAAGCGTTCCAGTCGGTCTCACCGTCTTTCTC
>NZ_JBNQGD010000344.1:0-15193 GCF_050436765.1 Arachidicoccus sp.
ATAACTTTTAAAATTTAAATAAAATGATTTCATCCGTTGCGGTATTTTGCGGCTCTCAAAATGGCAAGAACCCCGTCTATCTTGAACATGCTGAAGCATTAGGAAAATTACTGGCAAAAAATAATATTCATATTGTCTATGGTGGTGGTAATTCAGGAATAATGGGGGCTGTTGCCAATCGCTGTTTAAATAATGGGGGTTATGTTACTGGTATTATTCCTAAAATGTTGGTGGAAAAAGAACGTGCACACACAAACCTTTCGCAAATTCATATTGTGGAAGACATGCATACACGCAAGCAGATGATGTATAGCCTGTGTGAAGCTATTTTAATCTTACCAGGTGGAAATGGCACATTGGACGAAATGTTTGAAACCATTACTTGGAATGTGCTGAATATTCACAATAAGAAAATTATTTTACTCAATTCTGCGGGCTTTTATGATGCGCTGATTGAGCATACAAAAACTATGCGTACGGAAGGATTCCTGTATACGCCTGATAATATCGATATCTGTAGTTCACCAGAAGAAATTATGGAAATCCTTACCAAAGATTGATATTGAAGCCTGTTTTGATGACCGGTTGTATACTAGAGCGAAGTATGCCGTTATTGTCTATATAATGATCGCGATAAGGTGAATTAATATTGTTCAAGAAATCCATTCCCACACTGAAAAAGAAGCTCGATTGGCCGTAAACGCGGGTGGCATAACCAATCGAACCAATTAAACTTGGCGCATTGTAATTCTCTCTCGGTTGCTTACTGCCGTCCTGATTGATTATGCGGGAGGTGACAAAATTCTCTTCAAAGGATGCTTCGAAGAATAAAAAATTTACGGGATAAACCCTTGCAAACGGTGCGATGCCTATATTCCAGGTACGGTATTTTTCACTCGTATAGAACTTCTGGTAGCTATAAATACCGTTGAAGCCCACACCTACATCTACATATTGATTGATGGAATAGCCTACCGATGGATTAATACCAAATGAGCCCCCACCGTCGCCGAAGCCGGCCAAAAAGTTGCCGCCCAAAAAATAATGATGAGGTTTTTGCTGCGTTGTATCTTGCTGGTTATAGTTACTGAATTCTATTTGATCGTCGCTGTTATTGGTATTTTGTGCAAATGCATTTATTAATACAAATGAAAACAAAAACAATACAGATATCTTTTTTATCATACGATTTATTTTATCAGATTTAGTTTTAAAGATCGAATATCTTCCCCACGTTTAAAATATTGTTGGGGTCAAATGTTTTTTTGATACCACGCATTAGATTTAACTGTACTTCATTAAATACAATAGGCATATATCTTTTCTGAATCAGTCCGATTCCATGCTCGGCACTAATAGTTCCGCCAAGATTATATACCAGTTTAAAAAGTTCTTCAAGTATTGCGGTCATTTCCTGGTTTTCAAAGCTATTGGGGATACCTTCTTTCTTAATGCGTATGTGTAAGTTGCCATCTCCTGCGTGACCATAGCAGACTACTTCAAAGTTATGCTTAGCGCCCAGTGCTTTTACACCCCTTATTAATTTTGGCAGCTCCGCCCGGGGAACCACCGTATCTTCCTCAATAGTGTAGCCGTCCAGTTTTACTGCTTCTGCGGCCCGGCGGCGTATTTTCCAAAGCTCTTCTTTTTGTTGTGCATCATCAGCGAAAAAGATCTCACCAGCTTCAAAATCTTGTAATAGAGTAGCGATGGCTTCCATTTCTTGCATCAGCACATCCATATTGTTACCATCTACTTCAATGATGAGATGGGCTTCAATATCGTCGTTTACCGGAACAGCGTGACTGCCCAATAGTTTGCTGGTAATTTTCAATGCATTTATTTCTACCAATTCCATAGCGCTCGGTGTAAAACCTGCGCGGAAGATGGCACTCACGGCTTCACTTGCCTTTTCTACCGACGCAAATGGTGCCAACATTAACAGGTCGTACTTTGGAAAGGGGATTAGTCTTAAAACAATCTTAGTGACAATACCTAAGGTTCCTTCACTTCCTACAATTAATTGTGTAAGGTTATAGCCAGTAGCATTTTTCAAAACATTACTACCAGTCCAAATGATTTCACCGGTGGGCAAAACAACTTCTAAGTTAAGGACGTAATCTTTCACCACTCCGTACTTTACAGCTTTTGGACCACCACTATTTTCGGCAATATTACCGCCAATGAAACAAGACCCTTTACTGTTTGGATCGGGAGGGTAGAATAATCCTTTTTCTTTTACGGCCTCTTGTAAGACTTCGGTAATAACACCCGGTTCGGTAATTATTTGCAGGTTGCGTTCATCGATCTCCAAAATCTTATTCATCCTTTCGATAGATAATAAAACGCCCCCATAATTTGCTAAAGCACCACCGCTTAAACCTGTTCCGGCTCCCCTGGGCGTCACTGGAATTTTATGTTCATTACAAAGTTTTATGACAGCACTTATTTCTTCGGTTGTACGAGGCTTTAATACCACGGAAGGCAGATAAGATAATCGTTCTGTTTCGTCGTGCGAATAATGTTGCAGTGTTTCCTCATCAGCAAAAACGTTACTTTCACCAATGATATTTTTGAATGTTTGAAAAAGTTCCGCGGAGATCATTTTGGTTGATACTTTATTTTTTATTGGAGTGTGGTTTATTTTTATTCGCCAAACAATACATCTTTCATGGTAAAAATACCTGATTTATTATGTAAGAATTCTGCTGCCAACACAGCGCCACCGGCAAAACCTTTGCGATTATGTGCTGTATGTATAATTTCAATATCGTCAATAGCAGAGTGATACATTATTTTGTGTGTGCCAGGTGCAGGATCTATTCTCTCGGAAAGAATGACCAAATCTTCCTTGTTTTCACTCGGTTGATTTACCCATTGCTTTTTTGATTTAATAGCTTGCAATACTTGCTCAGCAAGTGTTATAGCTGTTCCGCTTGGAGCATCTTTTTTTTGTGTATGATGAATTTCCTCTAAGGATACATTGTATTCTGGATAAGGTTCCATCAGTTCTGCGAGGTATTTATTCAGTTCAAAGAACAGATTTACACCTACGCTATAATTGCTACTATATAAGAAAGCACCATTTTTTTCTTCGATTAATTGGGCTACAGTTTCCCACTGCGTCAACCAACCAGTAGAGCCAGAGACAATGGCTACGCCTGCCTTAATACATTTAGAGATATTGGCAGCGGCAGTTTCCGGCCCTGTGAATTCAATAGCGACATCTGCTTTTTTGATGGATTCGTCCGTGAAATCTTCTGTATTATCAATATTTATTTTTAGGACGATTTCATGTCCTTTGGCTATGGCAATTTCTTCAATCGCTTTTCCCATCTTTCCGTATCCTATTAATGCTATTTTCATAAAAAATCAAAATTAAAAAAAACAATCGGGTTTATTTCAAAGTAAAGCTAAATGCAATGCCCGGTGCGCGTACATATTGAAAATATGTTGGATTAATACGCATACTTAAATCGGGGCCTACGTCAAAGTCTCGTAAATGCCCGAAAACAGTAGCATCTGCCACATTCAGTCCCCAGCCTAGTAAAACGGCCAAAAGGGCATAATCACGATATTGTCTAAATTGATTACGATAGGCTTGTACGGAGGTTAGAAAGTTTTGTTTGCCATTGGCTTGCCCAGATTCATAATCATAGTAAGTTTTAAACTTGGGGTCCATCTTAGAAATTTGAGAATCGTCATTTTCGCCACCTTGTGATAAGGGTAAAGAGTTAAAAACAGCACTGTAGGCAAAACGGGCCTTTTTATATTCTTTGTTATTACTAATAAATAAATAAACAGGCACGCCCACTGCTGCAACTGCAAGCGGAACTTTCCAGTATTCATGATTATATGCCTGCCCTAATCCAGGAAATATAATTGATCGAAGAGTGGCCTCTTGTGGTGTGTGTTTGGGCTTTTGCTTAAGCTGTAAGTTGTTAAGAACAGGTCTTTGCGCATCTTGCGCAATAGTATCCGCTGCCGCTTTTAGGCTTCTATTGCCCAGTGTATCCGTCTTTGCCGTTATAGGGAGTAACGTTTTTGAGGATATTACTTTGTGCAAAGAATCTTGTTGCTGGCCCCACAAAATATTGCTTATTACTAAGCAAAAAACCAGAAGAAGGGAAGTTTTAAGATGGTACATTCAATATAATTAACCCACGTGAATATTCATTGTTTCCAATAATTTATTGAGTTCCTGCAGTGAATAATATTCGATTAAAATACTGCCATTACCTTTTTTGCTATGTGCCAATTTTACTTTTGTGCCGAAGTGAGATGCAAGATTGTCTTCAATCTTTTTATAAGCGGGGGGTAGTTGACTACCCGGGGATGCTTTTGCACTGTTTTGCAACGCGGAATTATTAATCGATTTTACTAAAGCTTCTGTTTGTCTGACACTTAGGCCTCTTTCTTTTATTTCTTTAAAAGCAAAAAGTTGTTTGTCAACAGTTTCCAAAGTAATTAATGCTCTCGCATGACCCATACTAATTGTAGCATATCTAACTGCCAGTTGAATATCGGGAGGCAATTTTAACAAACGAATATAATTGGCGACGGTGCTTCTTTCTTTGCCCATTCTCTCAGCTACTTGCTCCTGGGTATAGGCCAGTTCATCCATCATTCTTTGATAACTCAAACCTATTTCAATGGCATTTAAGTCTTCGCGTTGTAAATTTTCTAGTAGCGCGAGTTCAAGTAAGTCTGCATTATTCGCGTGACGAACATATACGGGTACGTCATTTAAACCGGCTATTTTAGCAGCACGAAAGCGACGTTCACCCGCAATCAGTCTGTATTTGCCGGTTGGCATTTTGCTGACAGTTAAAGGCTGAATGATATCGTGCAGTTTGATAGAGGCAGCTAATTCATTCATTGCTTTTTCATCAAAATCGTTACGTGGATTTTTAGGATTTATTTCAATATCCTTAATGGCAATACGCAAGGAAGCGGTAGCTTCTTCAACAATTTTAGGATTGAGATTCCCAGCGGTTGTTTTCAAGTCAGAGTCGATATTCTCCAACAAAGAGCGTATACCTTTACCAAGCGCTTCTTTGCCTTGTGTCGGTTTCTTTGATGGAATTGCTTTTGATGTTGCCATTATGTATAATATCCGTTATTTGTTTGCTGATCTAAATACAGCAACAGGTTATTGAATTATTTTTTTCTTGTTGGGAATTTTAGTCATATTGTTTTTTTGCAAAACCTCTTTAGCTAAATTCAAATAATTAATTGCGCCTTTACTGTCTGAATCGTAAAGTATTACAGGCTTGCCAAAACTTGGAGCTTCACTCAAACGTGTATTCCTATGGATGATGGTATCGAAAACCAATTCATCAAAATGGCGTCTAACTTCACTCACAACTTGATTGCTCAACCGTAAACGTCCGTCATACATGGTCATTAATATACCTTCAATTTCCAATTGTTGGTTAAGGCGATTTTGAACGATTTTTATGGTGTTTAATAATTTCCCCAATCCTTCTAACGCGAAAAATTCGCATTGTACAGGTACTACTACGCTGTCAGAGGCTACCAAAGAGTTTACGGTAATTAATCCCAATGAAGGGGAGCAGTCAATGACAATAAAATCGTATTGGTCTCTGATGGGTTCCAATATTGTTTTCATTACATTTTCACGATTAGGAGAATTGATCATTTCAATTTCTGCACCCACCAAATCAATATGAGATGGTATCAAATCAAGAAAAGGCACATCGCTCTTCAAAATCACCTCTTGTGCGGGTGTTTCGTTTACCATACAGTCATACAAACTGTTAGTGACGTTATGCAGATCGAAACCAATACCTGTAGTGCTATTAGCCTGAGGATCAGCATCAATGAGCAACGTTTTATATTCGAGTACTGCAAAACTTGCTGCTAAATTGATTGC
This sequence comes from Arachidicoccus sp., assembly GCF_050436765.1. Lineage (NCBI taxonomy): Bacteria > Pseudomonadati > Bacteroidota > Chitinophagia > Chitinophagales > Chitinophagaceae > Arachidicoccus > Arachidicoccus sp. Next base: position 5,897 of record NZ_JBNQGD010000344.1, read on the forward strand.
GGTTGTTGTTTTACCTACGCCGCCTTTTTGATTGGCTACGCCAATGATTCTTGCCATATGCTATATTATTATCCGCTCAAAGATACATTTCTAAAGTGAAAAGTGAAAAGCGAATGGTGAATTGTGGAAAATCTTACAAATTATACCAAAATATTATACATTGATTGTTGTTCCAGGTTTAGGAAGCAAGAGCGTTTTTCCCTTGTCTGCAAACAATTTAGTAGCCTTGTGCGTATCAATCTTTATTAGATCGAAGGTGTTGTAGTGTACGCCAATAACTTTATTGCACTGAATAAAATCTGATGCGATAGCCGCATCAGCTGCGTCCATTGTGTAATTTCCCCCAATTGGCAAAACGGCGAAATCCAATTTCGTCCAATAGGGCAATAATTGCATGTCCATTGTTAAGCTTGTATCACCCGCATAATAAAAGTTGCCTTCTTTAGATGTAAATACAAAGCCTAAAGGATTGGCACCGTAGCTACCATCCGGTAAGCCCGAAGAATGTATCGCATTTACCGCACGTACGTTGGCAAAGCCAAAATCTACCGGGCCGCCGTGATTTATAGGATGCAATTTTTCCAATCCTTGCTTGTTTAACCAGTTGACAATTTCCGGAGCCGCAACCACTAATGCGCCTGTTTTTTTTGCAACCGGTAATGCGTCGGCTACATGATCACCATGTCCATGGGTGATAAAAATATAATCTGCTTTAATTGAGTCGACGTCAATGCCATTCGCAGAGGGGTTCCCGGTGAAAAAAGGGTCGAATAAAATGGTTTTCCCTTGAATAATAACTGCAAAAGTAGCATGACCATAGTACGTGAATTGCATAATCAATATTTTAAAGTTGAGAAAGTGAAAGAAGAGAGCAAATATAATTTTTGCTATTCATTATTCCGAATTGGCCCCGAATGTTTCACAAATTATTTGCCGATTATTTGCCGATTATTCTCTGCGGGAGCCCAAGAAGTTGTATTAACTTTTTACTTTTGAATTTGATACTTCTGTAAACACATAAAAGAATATATATGAGAAGGTTTGTTCATGTGCGGCTGTTATTGTTGGTTTTTATTTTGATTATTGACATTTATTTATATTTCGTTTTGCGATTTCTTACACAAAATTATTCTCAAAAGATACGTCTGACTGTTTTTTCTCTTCATTGGTTGGTAAGCCTTGCCACCATAATTTCATTATTTGTTTTGGGTGGATTGGAGGCGCGTACGCGTAATTATGTACTCACATTTGTCGTCGGAATACTGATTGCAAAGCTATTAACGGTAGCTGTTTTATTGCTTGACGAAACAAGGCGTGGCATCTTTTGGACGATCAAAAGAATGGTGCCGGAGAAAACTGCTGCCCAGATCTCTTCAGGTGAAAATATCCCACGTTCCAGTTTTCTGGTTTGGCTAGGAATGATTTTCGGCGCAAGTTTCTTAGGCGTTTTTATATATGGTCTTAGTAATAAATATAATTATCGTATTCGTACAGTAAAGATAAATTTCCCCAATTTGCCCAAGGCTTTCAAAGGTTTGAAAATAGTACAACTTAGTGATATTCACAGTGGTAGTTTTTCAGACAAGGCTGCTGTTCGTAAAGGTGTGGAAATGGTATTGAATGAAAAACCGGATCTTATTTTGTTTACCGGAGATCTAGTAAATGATCGAGCAATAGAAATGGAAAATTATACCGATTTATTTTCTCAATTAAAAGCGCCTTTGGGGGTTTATAGTAGCTTGGGTAATCACGATTATGGCGATTATTATGATTGGAAATCGCCCGAGGCCAAGGCTCAAAACTTGGAGGACTTGAAAAAGTTGCAAGCTGCCATGGGCTGGAAGTTGTTGATGAATGAACATGTAATCTTTGAAAGACAAGGTGAAAAAATCGCGCTGATAGGTATTGAAAATTGGGGCGCAAAGGGGCATTTCCCTAAATATGGAAAGCTGGATTTGGCATGCATCGGAACGGAAGATATACCCTTTAAGATATTGATGAGTCACGACCCCAGTCACTGGGATGCACAGGTACGACCTGAATATCCTGCAATTGATTTAGCCTTAGCTGGACATACCCATGGCATGCAATTTGGTGTGGAATTGCCACATTTTAAATGGAGTCCAATCCAATATATGTACAAACAATGGGCGGGACTTTACCAACAGGGAAAGCAATACCTATATGTTAACCGCGGCTATGGTTTTCTTGGTTATCCGGGTAGGGTGGGTATTTTACCGGAAATTACGGTGATTGAGTTGGGCTGTGGTGAGTTTTCTACGAGTTAGGCGATAAGGTCTAAGTGTCTGAGCGGTATTGTTTCGATAATGACTATTCTGGCTTTTATTCGCCGCAATTCACGGACAAATTCTCTTATTTTTCTAGGTGAGGCTATTTTTTTGACCGGGTTACAAGTAATTTTTTACATTTGATGATAAAATGAAGTACAATGAAGAAATATTTTATAGCAGTACTGGCTTTTTCTTTCTTAGGCCTAATAGCCACGGCACAAACGCAAACTACTCCACAAACGGCCGATCAGATTTTTAGCAATGCTGTACAACAAGCAAAGCAGCAACACAAAAAAGTATTAATAATGTTTCATGCTTCTTGGTGTATTTGGTGTAAAAGAATGGATGCTTCTATAAATGATCCGTCTTGCAAAAAATATTTTGATGATAACTTTGTCATTGAACATATTACGGTAATGGAACATGCTGACAAAGTATCGCTCGATAATCCGGGGGGACAAGAAATGCTGGAAAAATATGGAGGAGGAGACGAAGGTATTCCCTTCTGGCTCATCTTGGATGAAAATGGAAACCTCATAGCCAATTCAAAACTTAAGTCTGGAAGTACATCTGAAGAGGAAGGGCATAATATCGGCTGTCCGTCAACAGAATTAGAAGTGAATTATTTCGTCGGTCTATTGAAGAAGCATACTTCTTTAAGTGCTGCAGACGAAAAAGCCGTTCACGACCGCTTTAGAAGAAATGAAGTAAAAGGAGGTTGATAATAAAAGTAAATTAAAGAAAACAAAGTTTATCTTTGCTTGGCTACAAACTCGTGCTATCGCGGCATTTATGCCGAGGAAAGTCTGGACAGCATAGGGCAGTTTACCGGTGAATAGCCGGGTTTCAATTTATTTTGAAAACAGAAAGTGCCACAGAAAATAACCGCCGGCTTTATGCAGGTAAGGGTGAAAATGTGCGGTAAGAGCGCACGGCAAAGTGCAGTAATGCACTTCGCGGGTAAACCTTAAACGCTGCAATGCCACGTATAGTTGTGTTTGAGGGCGGCTCGCTCGATGCTTAGGCAGCGCAACAGGGTAGGCAGCAACACCAAAGTAGTAATATTTTGGGTAGATAAATGATAGCATAGAAACAGAATCCGGCTTACGAGGTTTGTAGCTTTTTCTTTTTGTTTTCTTGCATTTGTCAGTTTTACCTTAAATTTTCAAAGCATTTTTTGTGAAATCAAAGTATTGTACAATATTTGCAATAATTTTTAATTTAAAAGTCAAAAAAAATTACCGTTTAGTTTACCAAAAAATAGTGAATGGCATTAGTACACAGAAGACATAATCCGCGTTTTCCCAGACAACAAGAACCGGAACATCGTATCAACGAAAGAATTAGAGTTCCCGAAGTGCGCCTAGTAGGCGATAACGTGGAAGTAGGTGTTTACTCAATTGACGCAGCAAGAAAAATTGCTGCTGAATTGGAGTTGGATTTGGTTGAAATATCGCCAAATGCGGCACCTCCCGTTTGCCGAGTAGTAGAGTACAAGAAATTCCTTTACGAGAAAAAACGTAAAGAAAAGGAGATGAAAGCCAATTCTAAGCAAAACGAAATAAAGGAAATCCGTTTTACCCCCGGTACGGATGATCATGATTTCGACTTTAAAGCTAAACACGCTGAGAAATTTTTGCAAGATGGGAACAAGGTGAAGGCGTATGTACAGTTTAAGGGTCGTGCTATTATGTTTAAAGATCGTGGAGAACTGCTTTTATTGAAATTTGCTGAACGTCTGGCAGATTCTGGATCTTTGGAAAGTATGCCTAAAATGGAAGGCAGAAGAATGCTGGCCATGTTTGCACCTAAACCGGTGAAGAAAAAAGAAGTAAAGGACAAGTCGGCAAAGGCTTAGATCGATTATAAATAGATTAAAAAAGCGCTGGCAAAATAAAACTTGCCGGCGCTTTTTTAAAAATATAGATTAGAAACTAAGTAAGATCCTGGACGGTTTTGTGTTCTAGTATGGCTAGATTCGCATCACGAACTTCAATTAATGTATCTCGCAACCCACATTCTTTTTCATTACAATTCTCGCACTTTTTATAAAAATGTAAACTCACGCAAGGCAGCAATGAAATAGGGCCTTCAATGAGTCTCATTACGTCAGCCAGCACGATATCACTTGCTTCACGGGCTAAAAAATAACCCCCTCCTTTCCCCTTTTTACTTCCAAGTATGCCTTCCTTCTTCATCTCCAGAAGAATATTTTCTAAAAATTTTAAAGGTATTTTTTTCTTTCGAGAAATTTCGGCAATAAGAATTGGCCCATTATCCTTTTGTTGAGACAAATACATTAAAGCCTTAAAAGCATATTGCGTTTTCTTCGATAACATAGTTCTTCCTTTTTGGGTGGCTACTTAACGCAGCAATGTGCAAAATTATCTTTTATTTATAAATAATAAAAATGTGGAGGAAAGATAGCGTTTTTCTATTGGTTAAACCTTTTTCTAACAAGGTTTATGGCAAATTTTGTGGAATACCTTTTTTGGAAATCGGCAAATCCCCAATTAATAACGCATATATTAACTTCCACTGGCAAGGAAAAATAAGGAAGCGATTTATTATGCGCTCATTTTTTGGCTACAACATACATAGATTTGGCTACACTGATTGCTTTGTTTGGGTAGATCTTTGCGTTGACAAAAACGAAAAAAAATGAAAATTATTCTCACAGGTTCCTTAGGACATATCAGCAAACCGCTTACTGAAATGTTATTGCAAGATGGACATTGGGTTACAGTTATCAGCAGCAAAGAGGAAAGGCGAAAGGATATCGAAGCCTTAGGTGCAAAAGCTGCCATTGGAAAGATGGAAGATCCGGAGTTCCTTACAGGAGTTTTTACAGGAGCCGATATCGTTTACCTTATGGAAGCATTGGGTTCCGGTAGTTTCTTTGATCCTAATCTAAATTATATAGTGGCAATTAATAATATCGCCAATAGTTATAAGCAAGCAGTTCAAGAATCTGGGGTAAAGAAAATTATTCATCTTAGCAGCATTGGTGCACATACGGATAAGGAAAATGGCATGCTGGCGTTTCATTACAATGTTGAAAACATTTTAAGACAGTTACCGGAAGATGTCTCCATTAAATTTATGCGACCGGTTGGCTTTTATTATAATATGTTTGCTTTTATCCCAACCATAAAAACACATGGTGCTATTATCCAAAATTATGGTGGTGATAAAAAAGAGCCATGGGTTTCACCTTTAGACATTGCTACGGTGATTGCCGAAGAAATGGAAAAGCCTTTTGAGGGCCGGGAAGTTCGTTACATTGCCAGTGATGAGGTTTCTCCCAACGAAGTGGCAAAAGCCTTAGGCGAAGCAATTGGTAAACCGGATTTGAAATGGCTGGAAGTCCCTGACGAACAAATGCTTAATGGGATGAAGGCCGCGGGAATGAATCCTGAGATTGCCAAAGGGTTGGTGGAGATGAACGCCGGTAGACGTAATAATATATTGTACAGAGATTATATCGAACACAAGCCTATTTTAGGGAAAGTAAAACTCGCAGATTTTGTAAAGGAATTTGTGACCGTATATAGTAAGTAAGTGAGCTATCGAAAAATAAAGATTTTTGGACTTAATGCTCTACAGTGATTTCTGACAACTTGCGGCGAACGCAGAAGTCTTACTCCCCTTCTGCACTTTTATTCGCAAGGGGCCCTTACAAAGTCTTAAATTGATTAAACAGAAGTACAAAAAACACCTACATTCTAACAAGCTAAAGGAGTTTTGGTTTTACGGCTTATTGAATAAACTATTTAAACAAAAAATTGAAAAATGAAGACAGTATTAATAACGGGTGCCAATCAAGGAATTGGTTTTGAAACAGCTAAGCAATTAGCTCAATTAGGGTACTTTGTGTATGTAGGAAGCAGGGATAAAAACAAGGGTTTAGATGCTATAAAAAAATTGAATGATTTGGGTGTCACCAATGTGGAATTTGTGGAGTTGGATGTTACCAGTATTGCTTCTATTCAAAAGGCAAAAGAACTATTAGACGCAAAACTAGGATCATTGGATGTTTTAATTAATAATGCGGGTATTTCCGGAGGCCAGCCGCAAAATATCTCCGCCATTAAAATGGAGAATTTGCGAAACGTATTTGATACCAATTTTTTAGGTGCAGTGCAAACGACGCAACAGTTTATTCCTCTTTTGACCAAATCGAAGGAACCGAGGATCGTAAACGTTTCGAGTGGTTTGGGGTCTTTAGCTATTCATAGCAATACACAAAATTCCAATTTTGGAATCTATGATGCTTATAGCTGTTCTAAAACGGCATTGAATGCATTTACGGTGATGCTGGCGAATGAATTTAAAAATTCCAATTTTAAAATAAACAGTGTAACACCTGGTTATACTGCCACCAACTTAAACCACTATCAGGGAACTCAAACGGTAGAGCAAGGTGCCAAGGTAATTGTAAAATATGCTACCTTGGGTACTGAAGCACCGACGGGAGGTTTCTTTGGTGATGAAGGAGCATTAGATTGGTAGCTACATTGGGTTTGAATTAAAAATAGAAAAAATTTTTTATGAATTCACAAGAAATTACGATTGCAGAACAAAGCACTCATCCGCTGAGGGTAAAACGTTTTGGTTACGGAACGATGAGGCTTACAGGGGAAGGTATTTGGGGGGAACCGCTAAACCGACCAGAAGCCCTGCAAATATTAAAAAAATGTATTGACAGTGGTATTGATTTTATAGATACTGCCGATTATTATGGAGAAGACGTGACTAACCGGTTAATAGCAGAAGCATTATATCCTTATCCTGAGAATTTGGTAATCTGCACTAAAGTTGGTGGTGCAAGAACGCCGGATAAAAGCTGGATACCATTTAACAGACCCGAAAATTTGCGCACCAGTATAGAAAATAATTTACGTACCCTTAAAACGGAACAGATAACACTGGTCCATTTCAGAATAATTGCGGGCGGCGATGTGCCTTTTAAAGAGTCAATGGATGCCATGTTTGAAATGCAAAAGGAGGGGAAGATTCTGCATGTAGGTGTGAGTAATGTGAACCCCGATGAATTGAATATAGCGATGACAATGGGAGATATTGCCACAGTTGAAAACATGTATGGTCATGCACAACGGGATTCAATACAATTAGCTCATGGAGGTGAAACTAGAGGAGGAGAAGAAATACTGGCTATCTGTGAGGAGAATAAAATAGCCCTAATTCCCTACTTCTCTTTATTTCGGTCGATGCCTAAAAAGGATGAAAGGATTTCAATTATCGCAAAGAAATATGACGCTAGCGAAGCGCAAATAAATTTAGCATGGCTGTTGCACCGCTCTGAATGGATATTACCGATACCAGGAACCTCGTCTTTGCAGCATTTTAAAGAAAATTTAAAAGCGACCGAAATAAAATTAAGTGATGAAGATTTGAAATTTCTCGAGTAAAAATAATTATATTATGAGCATGATTAGCCCACCACCTGTAAGGATAAAAACAATTAGTGAGTTTCATCGATTAAAAGGATTACCTAAGCCGGAACATCCGTTGATCAGCGTGATAAATATCGAAGACCTTAAAAAGGTACCAGAAATTGGATTGGTAAATTCTATTTTTGATTTTTATTCTGTTTCTTTGAAAAGGAATTGTGATGCCAAATTCAAATATGGCCAACAGGAATATGATTTTGATGAAGGCACCATGTTCTTTGTTTCGCCAAATCAGGTTTTTGGCGTTGAGCATCGAAAAAATGATTCAGAAAAAAGGTCGGGATGGATGTTGCTTTTTCATCCGGACTTTCTGTGGCATTCTCCCTTGGCAAAAACCATAAAGCAATATGAATACTTTGATTATTCAGTGCATGAAGCACTCTTCCTTTCGGACAAGGAAGAAAATGTAATGAATCATATTATCCAAAATATTGAACAAGAATATCACTCCAATATTGATAAATTTAGTCAAAGTGTTATCATCGCCCAGTTAGAATTGTTGCTAACTTATTCGGAAAGATTCTATGAACGTCAATTCCTGACACGAAAAATAAGTAATCATCAAATATTAGATCGTTTAGAAGAAATTCTTACCGCGTATTTTAATAGTGATAATTTGATAGAGAGTGGCCTGCCAACAGTTCAAAATATTTCAGAGAAATTGAATGTTTCGACCAATTATTTAAGTTCTTTACTAAAAGTATTAACGGGTCAAAGCACGCAACATCACATTCATAATAAATTAATTGAGAAGGCTAAAGAAAGACTTTCAACTACCGAATTGTCGATCAGTGAAATTGCCTACGAATTGGGCTTTGAGCATTCGCAATCCTTTAGCAAGCTGTTTAAGAATAAAACGAATTATTCTCCGTCGGATTTTAGAAACTCTTTTAATTGATTAGAAAATATAAGCCAATCTCAGGATTGGCTTTTGCTTTTGATAATCGAGTAATATTAAATTTCGTTCTTTATGAAAATTATTTACTTCGATTACTGGGGGAATGCAGAGTTGAAGGGTACATTGAATGGGAAGATTTATGCCTTATAGGGTTGGTTTCAAGGAGGGTCGTATAGAATAGACTCACAAGGGAAAGATAAATATCCTAATTTTTATTATTGTGACAGAAAGTTTGGGTGAATAAAAAATATTATGAAATGAAAAAGATTATCCTCGGTTGTTTTGTTCTTCTTTTTATACACCAATTCTCTTTTTGTCAAAAACCCAAAATCGTTAATATTGTTAATTTTATTCGATTGTTGGAGCCGCGTGATAAAAAAATTACGGAGGACGTTTTGTACCAAACTGTCGTAAAGCAAGTTGCTTTAATGCGGCGATACCATTTACCTGGAACCTTCCTGTTACAATATGATGCTTTAATGGATCCTCGTTATCAAAAGTTATTGAAAAATCTTCCTCGTGATTCCTTTGAGATAGGTGCATGGTGGGAAATTCCGGAGCCATTGGTGAAGAATTCGGGTATGAAATGGAGGGGCCGTTATCCTTGGGATTGGCGTGCGAATATTGGTTTTTC
>NZ_JBNQGD010000345.1:0-2089 GCF_050436765.1 Arachidicoccus sp.
CTATATATCTGCAAGCCAGGCTGATCGGTGTACACGCTCATCTCGATGCCTGACCTATCTCCATCGACAATGGCTGCCAGATGCCACTCATTGGTGCTATCCAACACAAAGTTGATGTCATATCCTTTGCAGTTTTTTAATTGTTGATTATCCTTATCTATTCTCGCGCCCATGGTCATCGGTGCTCGGAAATCAAAGGGTGTATTTACCACGGATTCTATTTCCCCGGTGGGTATTAAAGTCGAGTCAACCGGTGTATAATGGCTGGCAAATATCTGGAATTGATGATTCAATATGATTCCGGATCCTTCGCCATTTAGATTAAAAAAGCCATGATTGGTAAGGTTTACCACCGTGGGCTTGTCCGTGGTGGCTTCATAGGCCATCTCCAGCCCATTTTTATCATTGAGATGATAGGTCACTTTTACCGTTAAATTACCGGGAAACCCTTCTTCCATATCCTTAGATACTCTTGTAAAAACAACTGTGCTACTATCTGGCTGTGTCGCATTAAATACCTGATACTGAAATCCCTTTTTACCACCGTGTAAAGTGTTGGGCCCGTTGTTTAAAAATAATTGATACTGTTTGCCATTCAATGTAAAGCGACCTTTTGCTATGCGGTTACCAAAGCGCCCTATTGTAGCACCGTAATAAGGCTCGGTAGCCTTCTGATACTCCGCGATGCTTTTAAAGCCACAAACAACATTTACCATTTTCCCGTTTTTATCCGGCACTTGTAAACTAACTAAACGTCCACCATAATTAGTAAAAGTGGCGACCATTCCATTAGCATTTCTCAAAATGTACAAGTCGGTCTTCTGACTATCGACAGTGGTCTGAAAACCCGACCTGTCAAGTAGCTCAGCGGATTTGTTATTCGCTGTTTTTGCAGGTGGGGTTTGACAACTTACTAGTAGCAAAGCGACCACACTTATACTTAGGCCCGCAGAAAATATTTTTTTAGTAAAGGACATTTTATATGAATTTTATTTTTCAGCATTTAATTTTCTAATAAGATCTGTTTCCGCACTTCTATAGGGCGTAAAATCTTTTCTAAAAATATCATGAAACCATTCTGCTGGCTGACTGCCATCAGGTATTGGATGATCCCAAGCATAAATAGTATTAGTCTTACCTTCGACAAAACCCCAATTGATTGCTCCCACATCTTCTTTCTTCAACATAGGTAAGATATTTGAGAAACGACTATTCCTCGGTCTTGCCATATATTCTGTACAAATCAGTGGTCTACCAAATGATTTTAGTACCTGAATTACACGCAAATGCATAACAGGTTCTTCATAATCGTGATAGGTAATAATATCAGAATTAGCTATTTGAAAAGCGTTCAATTTTTCTAAGTTCCAATCCCATAAACCCGCAGTGATAGGTTGATCGGGATTAACGGCTCTTGCCCAGGTAAAAATAGCTTTCAACAAAGGCATTGACTTAATGCCCTTACCACTGTTACCGGGTTCGTTGTATAAGTCCCAACCCAAAATGCGTTTATCGTGCGCAAAAGTGGAGAGTACATCCTTTACATATCTTTCTAGTTCAGGAAAATTAGCGGAATTTTCAGAGGCAGGCTGACCTGGATCTTGCATCCATCCCGAGTTATGAACACCGATTTTGGGTGCAGGTTGTTTCCCCGGTTTTGGATCTTTATTCCAGCAATCATCAAAGAAAACAAACAGAGGTTGGATGCCATGCCTGGCAGCAATAGCTAAAAACTTATTCATCCTTTCTTTAAAGCCTTTGGGAGCTTCTTTCCAGGCTACGCTATGCAGAAAAACGCGCATGGTATTAAAGCCAATACTCTGTGCAAGGCCCAATTCTTTATCAATTAAGTCCGGACTAAAAGTGTCCGCCTGCCACATCTCTAGTTGATTAACAGCATTGCTGGGGATATAATCGGCTCCTGTTAACCACTTGTGTGCTGCATACCATTTGTTGGCATGATTCGCTGTCCAGACTTTACCCACAACATCGCCATTACCTTGTGCTGGAGATTTTACACAAGTCAGAGCAAATAGGGCTACAAAACCGATCGAATAAGTCTTTTCATTGATTATTATATTTATTGTTT
>NZ_JBNQGD010000346.1:0-8788 GCF_050436765.1 Arachidicoccus sp.
CAGGAAAAGGCATCCCTTTTATTTATTCGAAGGACAAAATACACTGGACGTTAGGTGGCAGAATTTTTTCCAAAGACGCGTTGCCCAAATGGCATAAACAGGACATTCCTCAGCAAGATGGTGACCTTTGGGCGCCTGATATTTCTTATGTCAACGGGAAATATTATTTGTATTACGCGGTTTCGGCATGGATGAATTTTAATTCAAGTATTGGCCTGGCGGAAAATAGCACTTTAGACCCGAGAGATCCTCATTATAAATGGTTGGATAAAGGCCAGGTAATAAACGTAAGAAACGGCGGAAACGGCGTAAACGTGATAGATCCGAGCTTAGTTGAAGATAAATATAAATGGTTGATATATGGATCTTTTAAAGCTGGGCTAAGAATGATACGATTGGATTCTTTAACCGGATTTCGATCAGCAAAAGATACCACCATTTATACTATTACTTCCGGACTTGGTGAAGGCTCTTGTATTATTAAGTCCGGGAAATATTATTATCTATTTACTTCCAGAGGCAGATGCTGTGCTGGCTTAAGAAGTACTTACCAAATTGTAATAGGCCGATCCAAAAATATTACTGGCCCTTATTTAAACAAGAAAGCAGAAAGCTTATTAGAGAATAAATACAGTATTTTTTTAGCGGGAGATGACTGGGAGCCCGGACGAGGCGGCAATAGCTTTTTTACGGAAGGAGATACTACCTATGTGGTTTATCATGCTTATTCAAAAGCACTTGGTGGTAAGTCTGTCTTAAAAATTAAACCTTTGTTTATGGATGCTGACGGGTGGCCTACACTCAATAATCAAGCAACTTTGTTTAAAAGAAAAATTAATTAAAAAATAATTAAAGAAAGATAATGAGTTTAACCAGAAGGGATTTAATAAAAATAATGGCTGCGGCATCGCCGGTGGTGCTTGCACCCAAGGCGTTTGGAACATTGTCTCATTTAATAGGTGCCGGAGATTTAAATTTATCGGCAGGTCGTAAATTCAACTTTAATGCCGACTGGAAGGTCAAAGTAGGAGATTTCCCGGATGCACCCAACGCGGACTTTGACGATAGCGGTTGGCAAACGCATACCCTGCCTTACGCGTGGAATGAAAATGATGCTTTTAGGGTAAGTATTGACGAGCTTTCTACGGGGATTGCCTGGTATCGCAAAAGCTTTAAACTTCCAGAAGCTTGTAGGAGTAAGAAGATATTCTTTGAATGCGAAGGCATCCGCCAAGCGGGTACATTTTATTTGAATGGAAAGGAAATTGGATTAAGTGAGAATGGTATTATGGCTTTTGCATTTGATTTGACTGACCATGTAAAATTTGGCGACGAAGAGAATGTCATGGCGGCTAGAATCGATAATAGTTGGGATTACAGAGAAAAGGCCACCAACGCAAAATTTCAATGGAACGACAAAAACTTTTATGCCAACTATGGAGGAATGAATAAGAATGTGTACATTCATGTTACACCAAAAATTTATCAAACACTCCCTATCTATTCCAACCTTCAAACTACAGGTCTTTATGTATATGCGAGTGAATTTGATATTGAGGGAAAAGTTGCTAGGATAAATGTAGCATCTCAAATTAAAAATGAAACGAACAAAGCACAAAAAGCTAAATTGGAAGTGCTTATTTTTGATGTAGAGGGCAGAAGAATTAAAACTTTTAATGGAAATAATGGAACGGTGAATGCAGGCGGGTTATTAACGCTTACCGCAAGTGAGATAGTCAATGATTTAAATTTTTGGAGTTGGGGTTATGGATATTTATACACGATTCAAACCAATATTTTAATAGATGGGAAGGTGGTAGATACAGAATACACAAAAACCGGATTCAGAAAAACAGAATTTAAAGATGGCATGATTTATCTCAATGACCGGGTTATTCAGGTGCATGGTTATGCCCAAAGAACCACCAATGAGTGGCCTTCCATCGGCCTGTCTGTTCCGGCTTGGTTGAGTGATTATAGTAATGGATTAATGGTGGAAGGGAATGCGAATCTGGTAAGGTGGATGCACGTTACACCCTGGAAACAAGATGTGGAAAGTTGCGATAGAGTAGGGCTTATGCAAGCCATGCCTGCGGGTGATTCTGAAGGGGATGTAAAAGACAGAAGATGGGGCCAAAGAAAAGAAGTGATGCGCGATGCCATTATCTATAATAAAAATAATCCAAGTATTGTTTTCTATGAATGTGGGAACAAGGGTATTATGGATTCCCAGATGCAGGAGATGAAAGACATTAGAGATATGTATGACCCGCATGGAGGCAGGGCAATCGGAGCACGTGAAATGCTGGCTAGTAAAGTGGCGGAATATGGTGGAGAGATGTTATACATAGATAAAAGTTCTACAAAACCTTTATGGGAAATGGAGTATTCTCGCGACGAGGGTTTGCGTAAGTATTGGGATAACTATACGCCGCCTTTTCATAAAGATGGTGATGGTCCTTTGTATAGAGGTGAACCAGCAGGGGAATATAACCGTAATATGCAATCGCATGCTATAGAAGATGTTGTTCGTTGGTATGAATATTGGAAAGTGAGGCCTGGCACCGGTAAACGGGTAAGTTCAGGCGGTGTAAACATTGTTTTTTCAGATACCAATACCCATCACAGAGGTGCAGAAAATTATCGATGCAGTGGCGAAGTAGATGCGATGCGCATCAAGAAACAAAATTTCTTTGCCAATCAGGTAATGTGGGATGGCTGGGTAGATGTGGAGAATCCTTCGATGCATATTATTGGCCATTGGAATTATAAAAAAGGAATCGAGAAAGATGTATACGTCGTTAGTTCATGTCCTAAAGTAGAACTATTCTGTAACGGAAAATCTCTTGGATTCGGACAGCGTAGCAATGCGTTTCTATTTACGTTTAAATCCGTAAAATGGAGGAAAGGTATTCTGGAAGCTAAAGGTTATAATGAACAAAAAAAGATCATTTGTTCGGATAAATTGACCACGACTGGAGAGCCACATCACGTTAAACTCACCGAAGTGAAAAGACCAACAGTATTTGTTGCTGATGGTCATGACTTAGCATTAATTGAGGTGGAAGTGGTAGATGAAAATGGAGTTTGTTGTCCTACAGCACTCAATATGATTGAATTTGAGTTGAACGGTCCAGCCGAATGGAAAGGCGGCATTGCCGTTGGCCCCAATAATTATATCGGTTCGCAAAACTTACCTGTCGAAGGTGGAGTAAACAGGGTCTTGATACGTTCTACTAATAAAGGGGGGAAGATTCAGGTGGTCGCTAAATCGGCGGGCTTACTGGGAGCGACATTAACTTTAAATCCACAGGCTATCGATGTAGAAAATGGCCTGTCTAGTTATTTTGCCTCGTCCAAATTGGCACCAACTTTTCTAAGAGCTGCCACCCCAAATACACCCTCCTATCAGGTGTCTCGAATGGCTGTTGCTGTAAAAGATACAAAAGTGGCCGTGAATGGGGGTAAGGCTACAAATAGTTATGATGATAATGAAACTACTGCTTGGGAAAATGATGGCACGCTTTCTACAGCTTGGATTGAATATGTTCTTGAAAGGGAAGCGGCAATTAGCCAGATCGATATAAAGCTTAATAATTTTAGAAGAAAGAGTTATCCATTACAGATTTCGGTGGATGGTAAAGTTGTATTCAATGGAGAAACCAAGAAATGTCTGGGTTACAATACGCTTGTCTGTAAGCCTGTAACCGGAAGTATTGTACGGATTGAATTGACGGCGGTTGCGCACGAAGGGAAAGATGTGATTGGGGAGGAGGTGTCAGGCAAAGTACTGGGTGATGGGGTTAAAAGTGCACATGCAAATGCCAAAGGGTCGTTAAGTATTATCGAAGTGGAATTTTACGAGGAGGTTAAGCAATAAATCCCTATCACAGAATCTTGATCTATACAAATATGATTTTTATGAAAAAAAGTTTAATCGCATTGTTATTATGGGTTGTATTTCATCCCGTTGCCCGCGCTTTTGTGAAAGTACCAGATGTGCTTTCGAATGGGATGGTTTTGCAACAGCACACGCTGGTACCTATTTGGGGTACTGCATTGCCCGGGGAAGCAATTGACCTAAGTTTCGATCATCAAAACAAAAGTACAAAAGCCGATATGGAAGGTAATTGGATCATTTATTTAGATCCTATGAATGCCGATGCAACACCTCAAATGTTGGTGATAAGAGGTATCAATGAAATTCATATCAAGGATGTGCAAATAGGTGAGGTTTGGCTTTGCACAGGACAGTCTAACATGCAATTGATTTTATCTATGACCAACAAAGGAGATTCGGTCATCGCTTCGGCTAATTATCCGATGCTTCATTTATTCAATGTGAGCAGAGAAAATTCGTTCGGTCATACCCGAGGTGCGATTGGCGAATGGTCGCCCTGTACGCCAGCTTCTGTAAAGGAATTTTCAGCAGCGGCCTATTATTTTGGCTTGGCCCTGCAACAGAAATTAAAGGTACCGGTGGGTATTATTAATGCATCATTTGGCGGTTCTCAGGCCGAAGCTTGGACTCCTAAATCTTATTTACGAATCCCAGAACTGGAACCTTGTATCGAAAGGGATACACTGTGGGCAAAAATACGACCAACGGTTCAAGTGAATTACAGAAAACAACTGGAAGACTGGAAAGTATATGCCGGCAATGAAAAAGCGGCGGGACACAAACCAAAAGAAGCGCCACATCAGCCGGAGGCTTTGCGCGATTACCGGCCTACGACATCTATCTATAATGCTATGATCGCTCCACTAATGCCATTTGCCATTAAAGGAAATTTTTGGTATCAGGGAGAAAATAATGAGGATCGGGCAGAACAATATGGTACTTTATTGCCTGTAATGATCCGGTCATGGAGAGATAATTGGAAAGAAGGTGATTTTCCTTTTGGCATTGTACAGTTACCTAACTATAGAGATCATAAGTCTGAGCCGGAAGACGCGGCCTGGAGTCATCTGCGAGAAGCACAACGGTGGGCTGCCGATACGGTAAAGAATGCTGGATTGATTGTTACTATTGATATTGGAGAAGCCCACAATATTCATTATCACGACAAATTCGATTTGGGGCAAAGAATGTGTCAATGGGCTCTTTCTCGTGTATATAAATACCCGATATTGCCCTCTGGGCCTATGTTTGAGAGATCTGAAATTGAGAAAAATAAAATAATTGCGAGCTTTGAGGTGGTTGGCAGCGGACTTAGAACCAAGGACGGAAAAGCACCGCAATGTTTTGCTATTGCGGATGCAAATCATCAATGGCATTGGGCTAAAGCGAAGATTATTGATAAAAACAAAGTGGCAGTTTGGAGTGAGGAGGTGCCTGAGCCTATAGCAATAAGATACGCTTTCAATAGCAATCCAGTTGATCCAAATCTTACCAATGATTCTATGTTGCCAGCGGCTCCATTTAGAACGGATGATTTTCCCGGGCCAACCCATGGAAGAAAGTAAGTTATATTAATTAACGTATAAGGATGCTTAGCTTATATGTTAGTTGAATTTTATGCAAAAAATGTTTCGACAGTAGCAGTTGTTTCGAATATAGTTCGTCGTGATATACCCTTTACGATAATCAAAAAAGATGTACAAAAAGAAAATGCAAATCCACACGGCTTGGCAGCGGACGCGCCGTTGCGGACAAAGCATTTGGCGAACTCTTTTCGCGAAATCATATGGGTCACATTTTCAAGGGTATTAACAAAAGCAGGTGAACAAGCACAATTATATTATTTACCCGAAGCAGCCTGGAACAATCGGTCAATAAGCACATTAATCCGCAATATCTCCTGACTTTATTATCAACGATTAATCTCTTCTCAAAAAAGGAGTTGGGCGGAACTGAAATGAAAGAAAAATCGAAATACTGATGATTTTATAGAATCCCCACTGTATTAGCGCTCTTAAAATTACCCGCCAACAAAGCTTATACAGAAAAGGAATTTGAAGAAGCAATTATTGATAATCTGCAGCAATTTTTGTTGGAGCAGGGCAAAAGGTTTTTCTTTTGTAGCAAGGCAAAACAGATTCGCACCGAAACCAAGATTTTTATTCGCATTTTTTTGACCTCTGTCTCCTGGAAAAATATACACCCCTTTGGGTGACCCAGCCAATAAAAGATTATTTTCGTAGCATGTTTGTACGAAAAAAGAATAACCCCAGTGGTATCATAAGTGTCCAAGTTCTTGATAAAAGTCGGGGCAATTCGCGTCTTGTGAAAACAATAGGCAGCAGCGCTGACCCTAAGGAGGTTGAATGTCTGGTTGCAGAAGGCAAAAAGTGGATTACTACTCACCTTGGTCAACAAGATATGTTCGAGCAATTGGATCAGATGCCGGAAGAAAAACAGGCTACTGAATAGATGTTCTCAGCTGTCGAATGTATTCTATTTGGTGATGAGTAAGTCGTATTGGAAAAGACATTCATTCCATCTGCTTTTATAATTTTATTTTTAGAGTTTTCCCGCTGCAAAGTTGGGAGAGCTGGAGATGAACGATAACACAGCAATCTTTTTGTATTCCATTGTTAGCATAAAACTAAAAATATAGTAAGAGATTTGCAACTATATATAGTAAGACTTCTCATCTCTAAGACTGGAGAAACAAATGTCTCCATTACTTTATTTTGGCATAAGTAAAGCCCTCTTTAAATTAGTCAACATCTATCCTAACTTGATCCAATACTACACCCGGATCTAATGTGTACACACGCAGTGTATGCCATCCTTTGGTGAGGTTAGGGTAATTGAAAATGTTGAATGCCTGATTGCGTATTACATTGTCTTCCCATGTGTTATCCTTTTCTTTGGTGGCGAAACTTTTTTGCAGCATAGCAGTATTATCTAAAGAGATTCCGACGCTTACATCAGTCTTTTGATAAATAGGAAATGTAGGCACTGTGCAAATATTGATAGTCGCGGCTCCACTCTGCTGTGTATAAAATTTATATTCTAAATAGGATTGGGATAAAGCAATATTCTTAACAGGTGGAATAGGGTAAAGCATTGTGGCATTAGAACTGTAGCCGAGGCCTTTAATGTTTGTCCACGTATATTTTTGTGAATAATTATAAGATTTTGTGAATTGACTTGCGTTAATAAGAATATGCTTGCCGATATGGGTGACCTGTTTTTTATCGATATTTTTTAGAGGTGGATCTATATTTATTTGTATGTTGAAAGACTGAGTATCTGCTTTAATTGTAAAACTTCCTTTTAGTGTGCCTTTTGGAATTTTGTTCCAGTTGATAGATGATTCAAGCATATTGCTTTTGTTCAGACTCCCATTGTTATTATTCAATTGTAACCAGTTGGGTTGGTTGACAATTCTCCAGTGCATATTTTCTTTGCCTTTGTTGAATAATTCTATAAAGTATTGTTGACGATTGTATGGATTGAAATTTGGTAAAATATAGGTTCCGCTTGCATCGCTAGGCGTGTCGCTATCTTCAGGCCAAATCATTATGCCGGAAGCATTCGTTTCTTTAATAGATTTGATGATAGGTCGGTTAAAGACTAGGCGATTTCTAGGGACCATACTCATTATTCTTTTCCATTTTCCGTTGGCCAACGAATCATTATAGTAGCGGGTAATTTTTACGATGGAATCGTAGGCATCCTCTGCCAGCGTTCCATATTCTTCAGCAGCAGGAAGGTTATAGGATGCAAGTGTTTTGTTTCTCTGTGCGTACATTATTTTTTCATTCATATAAGTTGCACTGAGAACAGGATAAAGGACCAATTCATAGTAGGCATCTTGCAGCCTTGTGGGAATATCTTTTTTTATTTCTTGCGCTTGCTCTGCGATTTTTTTATATTGGCTAATTCTGTTTATGATTTCTCTGGCGGTATTAAAGGGGTGAACCTTCGGTGCTTTATTATTTTTAATTTGGCTGCTCCAATCCAGAAATGCTGGTCTTCGTTCATAAGCCAATTGGTAGTAAGCTTGCATCACCCTGGTAATTGCTCCTGCATTTTTTTTACCAAAAGTATTTGCCATCCAATTTTCTAAATGTGTTTGAATATTTCCCGCATTAATACTATTGATATTCCAAGCCATATCCATAAAGAATTGCAGGTCATATTCAGCAGGTTTTAAATCACCTACATTTACAATCCACATTCTTGTAGCACCAAGATCCCATGCTTTTTTCATCTCTTCAAAGATAAGTGCAGGGTTGGTGGTTGTCAACCAAAGATAATCCATTGGAGAACCCCAATAGGAGACGTGGTAATAAACACCGGCCGATCCGCTTCTTTGTTGTTCTGCTGGATTACTCAGGCGTCTTATATAACCATAATTATCATCTGGCCACATCAAAGTGACATCGTCAGGAACTTTTAAATGAGCGTTGTAAATAGGCAGTACTTCTTTATAAGGAACAAATACCTGCGGTATTTCTGGTAGGTCTTTATTTACATATTTCGCAAGAAGATGACGTTGATCCTTCAACACTTGGGTAAGCAATGATACTTTTTCGCTGAGCGTCTTTGCACCTTCCATTTTACTGTCATGTACGCCGCGAATACCAACTGTATAGATTACATTGTCTTTTGCTGTTTGTTTTACTCTTTTTTTCCAATAATTGTAAATTGAATCTCGATTAGAGATATAGTTAAATGCGCCCATCGTTTTCTCGTTCCATTCACCGACATTATTGCGCAGCATTGGTTCAGCGTGTGAAGAGCCCACATAAATATCGTATTGTTACGCTACTCTTATATTTTCTTGAATCTGAAAAAAAGTTTTCGTACATGGATGCATTGACGGCCAAATAG
>NZ_JBNQGD010000347.1:0-2237 GCF_050436765.1 Arachidicoccus sp.
CACCATTTTTTACGGCAATATCAGCTTTTAAATTGGTTGTGAGGAAATTATCCCAATTAGTTCCATCATCCGTAAATACTGGTTTAGTCGGCGGCCGTATAAATGCGAGACTATCTATTTGTTTAGTGGATTTCGCGGTTTTAGTAGTCTCGAGGTTTAGTACATTTCTGTAAATATATTTAGGTATTTCATTCAATCTCTCTGAAAATATAGGTGTATTAGCAATACTATCGTACTGCTTTTCCGTTAATGTCCTTCTCAACTGATGTAAATAATTAGCACGCAGGCTTATTTGAAAATCATATTTATCAGGAAAAGTAAGTGCTATAGCCTTCACCACCGTGGAGTCAAAAATGTAATCTGCTGAAGCCAAGTCTTTAATTTTCAAATTTGCCAAGTCATCATTATCTCTACTGACAATTCTATTATTCAAAATAATAATCGCTGCCAGATTATGCTTAAATATCTCAAAGGATTTCGTTTGAATCAATAAATCATCGGGCTTTACGGTAAGGATGCTATCTTGTTCACCATCATCGGTAACGTTAAAAATAATCTTCTGTGTTTGTCTGTAAGTAACTTTTTTGCCAAACATAGAAGCAGCTGTCCACTTGGGACTTTGGGCTATTACACGAACCGCTTCTTGAGCGGAACCAAATCCCGGGTCATTAAGGGCTTTTGCTTCAGTGACTTCCCCTGCTCTATTTATTAAAAAAGACACGGTCACCGAATATTTCCCCTCAGGCGCTCCATTATCAGCAGGTAATTGGCTCTTTAAATTTCTTTTTAGGAACATTCCCCATCCTTGCCCTTTGGATGGGAATTCCGCTTTCTTTAATTTTGTAAAGAAGGGAATGTTCCTGATAGTTGTCGCTGTCTTTTTTGATTTTGCAGTAGATACAATTAAAACATTAGTAATTGAATCTTCTTTCTTTACTTTTTTATCAAGCCCTTTTTTGTAGAGAAAAGCACGCACTTCTTTCGCACCATTTATATAATCAACAAACGCCAACTTATCGATGGAAACTTTATCTAATTTCCTACTCCCCAAACGCACAATACCATCATTTAATAGAATTATTTCGTGCTTGTCAAAAGTTTTCTGATAAAGTTTAAAGGCATCAGTCTGTACAAAGTAATGCCTGTCACCTTTATGGATTTGACCAGCATTTGCTTTTAGGCCACTGATTAAAAAAAAATAAAATAAGATAAAGCCCAAAGATTTCAAGCTATACAACGTCATAGACCTATTTTTATTTTTTAATATATGGCAAGGTAATTAAATACAAAAAGCCGCTCAAAAATTTGAGAGGCCTTTTTTATAAATTAAATCGCCACAACCTATTTAGCCGACAAAAACTCTTTTACATTGTCTTTGTGAATGATAGATTCTTTGAACGTGTAGGCACCTGTTTTGGGGTTACGTACAGTTTTAATAACTTTAGTCCAGTTTTTTGCGTCTGCTGCAGATTTAAGATCTTTAACTTTTGAGTTTTTTGAAGCTGCTTTTGCCATCACTTATTATTTGATGATTTGAAAATTTGAAAATAAAATTTCTTTATTAACAAATCCCCTAATCGATTAATCTATTTAATTTCTTTGTGTACAGTTACCTTTTTCAAAATAGGATTATACTTTTTAAGCTCTAAACGCTCAGCAGTATTTTTTTTATTTTTTTGAGAAATATAACGGCTGGTCCCTGGCATGCCACTTGCTTTGTGTTCTGTGCATTCCAAAATTACTTGAACCCTGTTCCCTTTCTTTGCCATTTTAAAATATCTTTAATAATGAAAACTTGAATTAGATTTTAACCCCGTCGGCTCTTAACTGTTTAACTACTGATAACAATCCGTTTTTATTAATTGTACGAATTGCATCGGCAGATAATTTTAAGGTAATCCAACGATCTTCTTCTGCTAGGAAGAAACGCTTTGTTTGCAAATTAGGTAAAAAACGACGCTTAGTTTTAATGTTTGAGTGAGAAACATTATTGCCAACCATAGGCTTTTTTCCTGTTACCTGACATACTCTTGCCATAATTGATTCTTTTTATCGGACGGCAAAGGTAATATAATATGCCATAATTCCAAAAATGTTTCTGAAATTGTTTTTATTTTTTTAAAAGTAATTGCAAAAAAAAAGAGCAGCTATTACAACTACTCTTGATTTTGAATATCAACTGGGTTAAAATCACCATTTTTCTACCTCTTCTGAAGCCAAGGTATTATCAACTGATT
>NZ_JBNQGD010000348.1:0-1955 GCF_050436765.1 Arachidicoccus sp.
CCGGGAATTTAAAATTTTAAGGAGCCGTCATCTATTAAATTATCCATTAACCCCTGCTGTGGCACAGTTACCACGGTTACCAAATTATTTTTGTTGCATATCCTGTTGCTCTAGGCGTTTTAATCCACTTTTTGCCATTAGTAAACAGAGGCTGCTCATTTTTCGCACAGACATTGCGAGAAAATATTCTTTAATAGTTTGGCCACCGATTTTGGAGACCTACAAGAAATCAATAGATATATAAATTGTCTCGTCCTGAAATAACGAGACTATGTGAACATAGTTGAATAAAGCATACAACTATTGCACCAGCGGATAATTGCAATTTCGGACTTTTATCTGTCCTTTATTTACACATTATTTTACCTTTAATACTGGCTTCAGAGACAAGCTCGGAGGTTTAATGGTACTTAATGTTAAGTCCTTCCTGAAATTTGGGCTGGAATGTATCATGTCCCTATCCTTTGTAAGGGCATTTGTTGAATTGACTGGTGATCTCCATATTTCATTGAGAATCCCGAATAGAAAAATTTTAAATTAAATATACATTCCCTGAGGCTTTTTCTTTAAAGTAAAATTAATATCATGAAAGAAAAAGAACTTTCTATGCCGGTCCTGCATCCACATGCTGCAGGGATTGACATAGGATCCCGTAGCCATTTTGTCGCGGTTGATCAAATCAAAGAGAATGTCCGAGAATTTGGGGTTTACACGAAAGATCATGAAATGCTTATTGCCTATTTGAGCAAACAAGGCATCACCACTATCGCCATGGAAAGTACTGGTAATTATTGGCAAACACTGTTTAATGCTTTACAAGTAGCAGGCTTTGAAGTAATGTTAGTAGGCGGATCCCAAACCAAAAATGTTAAAGGTCGAAAAACAGATGTTATAGATTGCATGTGGATTCAGAAGTTGCATTCACTTGGTCTCCTATCAGGTAGTTTCTTGCCCAGCAACGTAATTCAGCAGATACGTACCTACTATAATCATCGGCTTCATTTGCTTGGTCAGGCTGCGAAATACATCAGCAAAATGCAAGGAGCTATGCGACGCATGAATATTAGATTAGATGTAGCCATCCGGGATATAGTCGGTAAGTCTGGTCTGGCGATTATAGAAGGCATTCTGGCAGGAAGTCGTAATCCAGTATACCTTGCTTCTTTAGTGGATATTCGCGTTAAGAAATCACCGGCTGAGATCGCAGCTGCTCTTACCGGAGAATGGCGTGAAGAATTATTATATGAACTAAAGTCTTCCTTCTACTTTTATAAGCAATTCGAGGCGGCAATACTTGATTGTGATCAGCAAATTAGAGATTGTCTGATAAAGCACGCCCCAGCTGGTAATATCACCGATGAGCAACTGGTTTTACTCAAAATGAATAAGAAAAAAAAGAGCAAGAATACACCTGGATTTAAAGTTCAAACTATCGCCTACCAGTATTTCAAAACGGATCTCTACGCTATTTCGGGAGTAAGTGACACGACAGTTCTCTGTCTTCTTAGCAATATGGGCAGCGATATTCGAAAGTTTCCCACCGCTAAAAGCTTTGCAGCATGGCTACGATTAGTCCCGAATAATAAAATAAGTGGCGGACATATCATCAGCAACCATACACCTTCTGGTAAAAATATCATTGCAGAGGCACTTCGCCAGGCAGCTAATTCAATTGGAAATCAGAAAGATCATGAGTTAACCCCATTCTTTAAACGGATTGCCTTTAGAAAAGGACGAATTGCAGCGGTTACCGCAACTGCCCGAAAGCTAGCCGTGATTATCTGGAATATGCTTATCAAGGCGGAACCTTACAGAAAAAATGATATCGAATTTAACACGCAAAAACAAAAATTGAGAATGATAAGACAATTTGAAAAGCGTGTTGTAAGTCTGCAATTAAACTGTATAATACGCACTATAGTT
Organism: Arachidicoccus sp.; assembly: GCF_050436765.1. NCBI lineage: Bacteria > Pseudomonadati > Bacteroidota > Chitinophagia > Chitinophagales > Chitinophagaceae > Arachidicoccus > Arachidicoccus sp. The sequence goes on from NZ_JBNQGD010000348.1 coordinate 1,924, forward strand.
TACCACACTATACGCACCAAAGTTTACCACCC
>NZ_JBNQGD010000349.1:0-13235 GCF_050436765.1 Arachidicoccus sp.
TACTTGTGATAAATACAGCCCTGTTTTTTCTAAAGAAGATTTTTCAAAATTATCTACATTTAGTAAAGTATCGCTTGGCGCAATTTCGTGCCATTGCATATCCAAAGAAGCTGCTGCCAATAATTCGGTTAACGCATAGCCTTGATTAAAAGTGCTTGCTTTTTTGATTTTATCTACTAAAGCTTGCGGAATAGTTTCTCCCGTTTTGTAGTTCTTGGCATAATGCAGCAGTACTTGCGGATCAAGTGCCCAGTGCTCATTGAATTGAGAAGGGAATTCTACAAAGTCTCTTGCTACGCTGGTCCCGGACAAGCTTGGGTATTGTTGTGCGGCGAAGAAACCGTGCAGTGCATGACCGAATTCATGAAACATAGTCGTTACATCATCAAAGCTGATAAGAGCAGGTTGGCCCGACGCAGGTTTGGTGAAATTACAAACATTGTATATAACCGGCTTTTTGTTGAGGAGCCTGGATTGTGTAACGATATTATCCATCCATGCACCACCAGATTTATTGTCTCTTTTAAAGTAGTCGCAATAAAACAAACCAAGAGGAGATTTATCTTTATCGAACACTTCAAATACGCGTACGACTTTTTGATAAACCGGAATATCTTTCCTTTCTTTAAAAGTTAAGCCGTATAATTGATTAGCGGCATAAAATACGCCATTCTCTAGGACATTGTTTAATTCAAAATAGGGTTTTATCTCATCTTCATCGAGATTGTATTTTTGTTTGCGTACTTGGTCGGCATAGAAATTCCAGTCCCAAGGCTGTAGTGTAAATCCACCTTTTTGGCGATCAATTAATGACTGAATATCTTTAGCCTCCGTCTTTGCTTTAGCGGTGGCTGCGGGAGCCAGCTTGCTTAGGAAATTGTTGACAGCTTCGGGAGTTTTGGCCATTTGATCTTGTAATTTCCAAGCTGCATAATTAGGGAATCCCAGGAGCTTGGCCTGTTCAGAACGTATTTGTGCGATGCGTGCGATTGTCTTTCTTGTATCGTTTGAATCATTTTTTTCTGCACGATTCCAAGAGTCATTAAATAGTTCTTCTCTTGTGGCCCTATTAGTGAGTGATTGTAGCGCCGGCTGTTGTGTCGTATTCTGTAAAGACAGCATAAATTTGCCTTTGAGATTATTGTTATCGGCATCTTGCGCCGCTGCATCTATATCTCCTTTTGACAGCCCTGCCAATTTTTTTTCATCACTTGCTACTAGTGCACCAGCTTTCGTTGCTGCTAAGAGTTGGTTGGTAAATTTGGCACTTAAAGTAGCTTGTTCCTCATTTAATTTTTTCAGTTTTATTTTATCGATGTCTGAGAGCCTTGCACCTGCCAATACAAATTCTTGATAATAGTATTCTACCAAACGGTTCGACTCGACATCTAATTTGAGACTTGCCCGATGATCATAAATGCTTTTTATTCTTGAGAATAATTTTGTATTCAAATAGATAGCATCCTGGTTGGCGGCCAGCTTTGACGCTTCTTCCTCTTGCACTTTTTGTAGGGTGGGGTTCGTATTAGCTCCTGTTAATAGATTGAACACAGCAGTTACACGATGTAATAATTGTCCACTGGTTTCCAGTGCAAGGATGGTATTGTCGAAAGTTGCTGAATCCTTGTTGCTGGCAATTTTTTCTACTTCGGCTAGCTGCCTTTTCATACCTTCTTCCATAGCAGGTTTAAAATCTGCGTCTTTAATTTTTGTGAAATCGGGCGCATAAAAAGGGAGCGTATCTTTTTGTAGAAAATAATTATTGGCAATGGCCGCTGCTGCATTTTCTGCTGCGGTATTGGTCGTATTCCCGCAGGAGCTGAGCGTGGCGGATGCAGCAATTATAGTTATCATAAACAACTGTTTCATTTGTTTCTGAAGTTTTATTATAAGTGAAAATACAAAATAATAAAAGAATTCTCGTAAGATATGTATAAGAGTTCAGGTATTGAAACGATGAAATTGTTCATTTTACTAGGATGTAGTATTAAGGTTCTCCTTCAAGGAATTCATAGAGAGGCTTTAGATTCGGCTTGTCAAGCCCAGCGAAGTCGCCTCATTTTGTATTTAACTGTTTTTAAAATTTTGAATACCTTAGATGTTCAAAATCATTTTAGGTCGGAGAAATATTTTATTATTAAAACAAAAGTTCATTTTCTCCTATGGAACTATATAACTCATTTGCCGTTATCATCGTGTTGGCAGCTGTTTTCGGATATATAAATGTTCGCTTTATCAAGTTGCCAAGTGCCATTGGAGTAATGATTATTTCTTTGGTGGGTTCTTTAATGATGATTGGTTTGGAGAAATTGTATCCTAATCTTTTTCAAGAAACACTGCGTTTAATTAAGTCTTTAGATTTTTATACAATATTGATGAAGGTAATGTTGAGCTTTCTCTTGTTCGCAGGTTCCATTCATATCAATGTTAAGGAAATGCGCAAAGAGCGTAGGTCCATCATTACATTCTCCACAATAGGTGTATTGCTGTCGACGATTATGGTAGCTACTCTTTCTTATCTTATCTGTCATCTCTTTGGATTGCCCATTGGATTTATTTACTGTCTTCTGTTCGGCGCGCTTATTTCGCCTACCGATCCGATTGCTGTAATGGAAATTTTGAAGAGTTCGAACATAGCTAAGTCATTAGAGATGAAAATTAGTGGAGAGGCTCTTTTTAATGATGGTATTGCTGTGGTAATTTTTCTGACAATTTTGGAAGCGATGCGTTTAGGAGTAGATAAATTAACTTTTGTAAATGTATTATTGCTCTTTTTGCGAGAGGCCGGTGGAGGTCTTTTGTTTGGGTTTCTGTTGGGCTATATTGCTTATGTGGCTTTGCGTACAATCGACGATTACAAGGTGGGGGTCATGATTACTCTGGCAGTAGTGATGGGTGGATATATGCTCGCTGATTATATGCATATAAGTGGTCCTATAACTATGGTGATTGCCGGTATTTTTATTGGTAACAAAGGTCGAAGATTTGGAATGAGTGAGGTGACTCGCGATTATGTGGATAAATTTTGGGAGTTGGTAGATGAAGCATTAAATGTTATTTTATTTCTATTGATAGGAATGGAGATGTTGGTTATTAATTTCAGCATTTCTTATTTGTGGATAGGTATGTGCGCGATTGTTATTGTTCTAGTTTCGAGATATGTTTCCGTTTCAATACCAATCATTATTTTGAAATATAAGAAAAATATGGAAAGAAATGAGATAGGCATCCTCACATGGAGTGGTGTGCGTGGAGGCATTTCCGTAGCTTTGGCACTATCACTACCATATAGTAGTGAATCTGAATTGATCGTAAGTATTACGTATATTATAGTACTTTTTTCCATAATTGTACAGGGCCTCACAGTAGAGAAAGTGGTAAAAAGGTTGATGTAGTTGTCGATGTACTTATATGCTTGGATAGTTTTTATTTTAATAAATAATTAATGTGCGAAGAGCTATAAATCTTTGCTATTATTGGTGTTTTATAATTTCTCTTGCTTGATTGAATAATTAACGAAAACTAACATCCATTTGTTTTCTTTTTTTCATGAAATAAAAACATGTACATTAGCAGTTAAAAATTTTATCTATTCATGCGTAAAATATTTGTGATAAGCTCGTCCATTGCACTAGTTATCGCTTTGGCCTTGTCTTTATTCGTGAGTTATTGGTGGTGGGTTCTGACGGCAATTGTAATAACGCTTACCATTTTAGGCTATTATGACATGGTTCAAAAATCGCATTCCATTATGCGGACTTTTCCAGTGGTTGGTCGCCTGCGCTATTGGATGGAAGATATTCGTCCAAAAATATATCAGTATTTTGTGGAGTCCGATACCGATGGCAGGCCTATCAGCCGCATCGACCGTTCAAGTATTTATCAGCGGGCAAAGCTACAAACAGATACGATGCCATTTGGAACGCAACTGGATGTGTACGCAGAAGGATATGAGTGGATTATGCATTCTATTGCGCCTAAAGATTTTAATACTTTAGATGTTAGCCCAAGATTACTAATCGGCAATAAAGATTGTAAGCAACCTTATTCTGCCAGCATTTTCAATGTCTCGGCTATGAGTTATGGTTCATTGAGTTCTAATGCTATTGAGGCGTTAAATGGTGGCGCGAAGATTGATAATTTTGCGCATAATACGGGCGAAGGTGGCATTAGTTCTTATCATCTAAAACATAAAGGTGATTTGATATGGCAGATTGGTACGGGATATTTCGGATGTCGCAACGAAGATGGAACTTTTTCCGCCGAATTATTTGCGGAGAAAGCGAAATTTGAATCCGTGAAAATGATAGAGTTGAAAATATCACAAGGTGCCAAACCAGGACACGGCGGCATTTTGCCCGCCTCTAAAAATACTCCGGAAATTGCGGCCATTCGTCACGTACAAGCTGGTACAGTTGTGGCTTCTCCACCCTTTCATTCGGCTTTTGATACGCCTAAAGGAATGGTTTTGTTTTTGAAACACTTGAGAGATTTGTCCGGTGGAAAACCCGTCGGTTTTAAATTATGTATTGGTCGTAAAAGTGAGTTTATTGCTATTTGCAAAGCAATGATTGCGTTAGATATCTATCCTGATTTTATTACGGTAGATGGAGCTGAAGGTGGTACAGGGGCTGCTCCGCAAGAGTTTTCAAATTATGTAGGAGTACCCTTATTGGACGGCCTCGCATTTGTGGACAATATGTTGAATGGCATGGATATACGTCAACATATTAAATTGATTGCTTCAGGAAAAGTACTTTCGGGATTTCATATTGTACGTGCTATTGCACTTGGTGCCGATGCGTGTAATTCTGCAAGGGCTATGATGATGGCTTTAGGTTGTATTCAGGCTTTACTTTGCAATACCAATAAATGCCCAACTGGGGTAGCGACTCAGGACCCATCATTAGTAGTAGGGCTAGATGTAAATGATAAAAAGTACCGGGTGGCGAATTATCATAGAAGCATGCTACGCACTTTTGCTGAATTGATGGGGGCTTGCGGTATCGATCATTATAAAAAACTTACACGCTCACATATTTATCGCCGTGTGTTTCAAAATGAAATGCGCTCCTTTGAAGAAATTTATCCATCGCTAAGTAAAGGCTGTTTGTTACGTGGAGAGATTCCTGAAAAATATGTGGACGATTTTGAGCATGCACATATTGAAAGTTGGGGGTAAAGTTCACCCGATAATCTATTTACATAACGAGGTATGACCACCGACCACCTATTGTTCTAGTGAAGAAGGTATGGTAGCATTTACGGTGAAATTCAACACTTATTTTCTCTTTTGTTTTAATTAATGAAGTGATGATATAAAAAGGAAAATAGGATACATCCAACGCTAATAGTGTGTTGTGCACTTCTGAGGATGAATCATCAGTTGCTAATTTTAATTAAAACTTCCCATCAAGATAAAATCCTATTGTCTCAAAGGTAGATATTTATAGGCACTGTAATTACCTTGCAACATATCGTCAATTGTTTTTTGATACGTGGCATTGGCAGAGGGATCGGTGCCGGCAAATTGTCTGCCTAACATAAAGTCGCTGTAATAGGTTTTCCAATCAGGATAATCTTTTTGTGCCTCCATAAGCATTTGTACGATTACACTTTTGCCGTTTTGTCCATCGATATATTCAGCACCATAACCTAAACAAACCGTATAAACATACAAGCCTATATTCCAGGCTTTTATACCTGCGGGAGAAAATTTATTGTAATTGTCTTTTACAAATTTCAACAATACTTCACTGCCCTTGGGTAGGTTATATTTATCAAGATCAATTTTTGAAATATCTGCCTTTGTACCGCCATTTTCATCGAGTGCTTTTTTACAAACCAGAAAATGTGCCTGAAAGCCGCTGTCTTTAAGGCTGGTTAGGAATAAATAAAAATCGCTTTGATTATTTACTTGAAACCAACTAGATAAAGTATTGCGTGCGTCTACTTTTTCGGCAACCGAATGAGGATAAGGATAAACGAAATAATGATGATAAGCAGTATCTAGCAACGTTAAGAAATTTTTTTGCGCTGTGCTTTTATTGATGTCAGTCTTTATTTTATCCATGAAGGTCTTGGAACCACCATAGCCCTGCACAAAATATACGCCTGCTAACAAAAAACCTTTAAGTGTGTCATCTTTTAGAGAGGTTTGGTTGTTGGTCGTATCTGTTTTAGAGGATTGATTTTTACAGCCGGTTATCATGGTAAGCACTGTTGCTATAATGGCAACAGACACAATTGTACGCTGAAATATTTTCTTTTGCTTCATGCTGCAAACTTCGTTAAAAATTGGCATCATGGAAAATAAAAACATGTCGCATAATCGAAATATTATTTGTGTGATGCGTATTTTTAATGGGTTAATATTTTTTTGTGAGGTCTGAGACTACCCTTTGGTTTAAATCTTATGTGTAACGGGTGATTCGAGGAGCTACGCTGCTTATGAAAGCGCAATGCCCTAAATTAAATTAAAGTAAAGTAAATTTAATGCAGTTATGACGTTTAGGAAGGAAAGTGCTGCCCATGTTTCCTTTTCTGGGCGTAAAGTTATTAGCGAGATTGAGTACCTTAATTGTAATTTCCCAACTTGTGCTATCTTGCTGGAAAATTACAAGCATTTCAATAAGTTTTTATGCAAAAAATAATTTCATTTGCAAGTTGTCTGTCGCTTGCAGCTATACTTTTAAGCAGTTGTCAATCTCAGAAAATGAAAAGTAATTCTTGTTTCCTATTAGCAGGTACTTATACCGCCAACAATAGTAGTGATGGTATTTATGTATATGATTTTAATGAAGACAGCGGCACTTTAAAATTAGTTTCTCAAACCGAAAAAGTTGCGAACCCTTCTTATTTGGCTTTTTCAAAGGATTATCAACATTTGTATGCCGTTAATGAAAATCTGGAAGATTCCATACCTGGTATGGTCTCCGCATTTGATTTTAATCGTCAAAACGGAAAGCTTACGTTTTTAAATTCAGTTCCGTCCAATGGTTCTGCGCCTTGTTTTGTGACGGTGGATGCTTCCGGCAAAAATGTATTAGAAGCCAATTATAATGGCGGTAATTTTTCGATTTTTAAAACGGATAGCGTTGGTAAACTTCTACCGGCGGTTCAAATAATTTCCCAAACGGGTAAGAGTGTGAATAAGTACAGGCAAACGCAACCACATGTACATTCTACTTTTCTTTCGCCGGATGAAAAATATGTATTTGTTTGCGATTTAGGCAATGATACACTTTACCAATATCCTTTTGATGCAAATAGTCCCAAGCCTGTTGATGTGGATGGTGCAAAAAAATATAAGGTTCCAGATGGTCACGGCCCCCGCCATATTGTCTTTTCCCCGGATAAAAAAAATCTGTATTTACTCAATGAACTTGATGGAAAATTGATGGTCTTTAAAATGGAAAATGATTCGCTGCAGTATCTGCAGACAGTTGTTTCTACCGATGTGCCAGATACTGTCTTGCACGACAAAAGCAGCGCCGCCATCCGCATTTCAACCAATGGAAAATTTTTATATACATCCAACCGGGGCAATGCGAGTGATATAACTATTTTTTCGGTCAATTATGATGGCACATTAAAGGAAGTTGGACATCAGCCAACGGATGAAATTCCGCGCGATATTAATATTGATCCTTCGGGCAAATTCCTTTTAGTGGCTAGTAAAGCCAAAAACAATATCAAGGTGTACGCTATTGATCAACAAGCTGGCACACTTACCTATACCGGACATTCTGTTGATCTTCCAACGCCGGTAGCTGTATTATTTGCGTCAAAAAAATAATGAATTTATTTTAAATTTTCGTGTAACTTACTGTGGTTTTGAAATAATTTAAAAAAATTAAAAAATAAACTATGTTAGACGAACTAATGAATCTGGTAAAAGAAGCAACCGGAAATGCAGTGAATAATGCGCCGGATGTTTCCAACGAACATTCTGATGCTATTGCACAGGAAGCTACACATTCTATTATGGACGAACTCAAAGGGGCGATTTCCGGCGGAGGACTTTCCAGTGTGGTAAATATGTTACGTGGAAATGAAACTAATGCTGCTGGAAATTCCACAACACAAAACATACTCGGCAATTTAACAAGCAAGCTTACAGAAAAATTTGGTCTGAGTCCGGATACCGCACAGTCGTTGGGTAGCTCTATTATTCCTTCAGTCTTGGGTAAGCTTACAGGGAAAATTAATGATCCTAATGACAGTAGTGTAAATTTAGATAGCGCGATTGGCTCACTTACCGGTGGTAAACTGTCCAATATTTCAAGCATGTTAGACAAAAATGGTGATGGAAAAGTTGATTTGAGTGATGCGATGTCTTTGTTGGGTGGAAATAGTAGTAACTCATCAGAAGGCGACGGACTATTAAATAAATTGAAAAATCTATTTTAACAATCTATAGATGGATGAAAAACCGAAGACAAGTGCCTTCGGTTTTGTGTGTATAAATGTTTTTGATCTAAATGACTTGTCCACAAAAGCAAATCTTGGCTAATTTTTTGCGTAATTCTACAAGAAGTATATAGCTTTACTTTTTATTGGAAAATAAATATCTATACAATATGGCAATCACAAAAATATTCTCCGGAATTATCTGCTCTGTTGCTTTACTCGCTTCAGTTGTAGGCTGCAAGAGTAATGATAAAAAAGAACAGAAAGTAGAAAAAGATACAGCAATTGCTGTTGCAAAACCGGGGACTCCCATCAAATTAAATCCCAACAAAAAATATATTTATCTTACTTGGGATGATGGTCCTCAGCCTCCGGGAACTTTTAACTGCGAACGTATTTTTCGTGAGCAGAATGTAAAGGCTACATTTTTTATGGTAGGAGAGAATGCGTTTAGCCCTTCCCGTATGAGAATTGTTGACAGCATTCGCAACAGTTACCCGCAATTTTTATTAGGTAACCATAGCCACTCACATGGTTTTAGAGATCATTATAAGATTTTTTATGCACATCCGGATAGTGCGATGCAGGATATGTACTTAGCGGAGAAGGAATTGAATGTGCAAGTAAAAATCGTGCGTCTGCCAGGCATGAATGCTTGGGTAGAAAATGGTAAAATACAAGCCCCGCCGTCTTCAAGAGAAGTTTGTAAACGATTAGGTACTGCAGGTTATAGTGCCATCGGGTGGGATGTAGAATGGCGATTTGGCAAGCATTCAGTGCCTATTCAAGGTGCTCAGGCAATGGCAGATGAAGTCGCTCAAAAATTTGCCGATGGAACTACTTATGCGCAAAATGCAGTGGTGATATTGGCGCATGATCGCATGTTTAAAGAACCGCAATATGCAGATAGCCTTACGAAATTTATTACACTGTTAAAGCAAGATACGAGTTATGTTTTTGAAACCGTTGATCATTACCCTTTGGTACAACAGGGGCATTAATAGTAGTCTCATTTAAGGAAAAGATTAGACGGCAAGCAATATATTTTTTGCTTGCCGTTTTTTGGTGAATGTAAACAGATTCATGTGGCTAAAATCATCGTTACCTTTACAAAATGACCTATCTCCTTCATTTGCAAAAAGATAAGAAACTGCTTCCGGTGCTGCTGGAATTAATGCCGGCATTGACGTGCAGAAAGAATATCCCCTTGCGGTTGATGGCCAGCATTATGAGCCAACAGTTGAGTAGCCGTGTAGCGGATGTAATTTATAAACGCTTTTTACGGCTGTTTGATGGCAAAGAACCTTCTGCTGGGCAAGTATTGACTATCGATCATGAGATCTTGCGTGGCATAGGTTTAAGCAATGCCAAGGCAAATTATATACATAATGTAGCCTTGTTTTGTATTGAGAATGATATTACAGACAGGGGGCTCAGTGCCTTGTCAAACGACGCCATTATTGATTTACTTACCCAGATAAAAGGCGTTGGCAGGTGGACGGTAGAAATGCTGTTGATGTTTACACTTGGCCGCGAGGATGTGTTTGCTACCGATGATTTGGCGATACAAAATGCGATGGCGAATTTATATAAATTGGACAGATCTGATAAAAAATTATTCAAGCAAAAAATATTGAAAATTTCTGCAAAGTGGAAGCCTTATCGTACTTATGCCTGCCTTCATTTATGGCATTGGAAAGACAATGCACCCGTCTAATTTTATACAATCTCTTGTAAAGTGACGATATCTTTCTTTACTTCCAATTGATGAAGTGCTCCGCATTTTAGTGCATAGTTTTCTGGCTGATGACCTACCGGAAAATTAAAGGCTACCGGAAAGTTATATGCAGAAATGGCTTCCCAGATAATTTCGTAAATGGTTTTGCCAAAGGGAATTGTTGTATCCTTCATGTCGCTGAAACTGCCTATTAAGAGGCCTCTTAACCCAATAAACCATCCTGCTCTTTTTAGTTGATGGAGCATCCTGTCGGTATTGTAAAGGAATTCGCCCACATCTTCTATAAATAATATTTTATTTTTTGTATTTGGCTCGGAAACAGATCCGATTGAATGAGCCAACAAAGCGAGATTGCCGCCAATTAATTCTCCATTGCATTCGCCCAAACGGTTATAGAAATGGCTATCAACATTATAAATGCACTGTTCGCCAAACATGACCTTTTTTAGAGATTGAATATAAATATTATCAACGCCTTCGTTAAAAGCCCCGGCCATCGGTGAATGAAGGGAGGCTGTTTTAAATTGTCTGTTTAAGTGGCAATGCAGTAGTGTAATGTCGCTGTATCCAATAACCCACTTTGGATTGCTGATTAATGGCTTAAAGTTTATTTTATCTATAATCCTGCTTAGTCCATAGCCACCGCGCCCGCAAAGAATCGCCTTTACATTTTTATCATCTATCATTGATTGTAAGTCGTCGAGCCTTTCTTCGTCGGTTCCTGAAAAGTAATGAGATTGATGCCCGAGTGTTTTACCTATTTTGACTTGAAAACCCCATTGCCTCAGTGTTTCAATACAGGTCTTTGCTCTTTCAAAAGGCATAAAACCTGAAGGGCATACAATGGCAACTGTGTCGTTTTCTCTAAGGTATGGAGGGATAATCATCTATGAGAGTGTATGATTTTAAATTTCGTTAAGTGTCGTGCCTTGTGTTGTTACGTTGAAATGGTGACCAACATTACATTTTAGTGCAAAATTATTTATTTGATGACCCACCGGGAAATCAAAACAAATGGGGAAACTATAATCTTTAGTCTTCTCGAGAATTAGATCATATAAAGACAAATTTAATTCTTCCTCAGGAATTGGCTGAGGCTCTATTTTAAAGCCTCCCACGATTAAACCTTTTAATTTTTTTAGCTTGCCGCTCCGTTTTAGATTCCAAAGCATTCTGTCGATGTTATACAGGAACTCATGAGTTTCTTCTATAAATAGGATTTTGTTTTCGGTATTAATGGCCGACAAAGTGCCCGATAAATTTTCTATTGTACGCAAATTACCTCCAATAATTCTACCGGTTGCTGAGCCGATTTTATTATAGTTATTGTAATTGGCAGTGTATTGCATTTTTTTTGTGCTTATTAATGCATCTCTAATAGAAAGAATACTTTGTTTTTGAATTTCCGGTGCATCATCCCAGTCAGATGGGAAACTGTTACACATTTTAGAATGAAGCGTTGCTACCCCGAAACGCGTTGCAATATGGCAATGAAAAACCGTGGCGTCGCTAAAGCCTATTACCCATTTTGGATGTTGTCTTAATTGAGAAAAGTTTATTCTATCAATGATGCGCAAAGCGCCATAGCCACCTCGTGCGCATAGAATGGCCTTGATGTATGGTTTATCCAGTAGTTGCTGAAAGTCGTTTGCTCTTGCTTCATCATTTCCGCCGAAAGTGCCGTCTCTTTCTCCAATTGTTTTCCCAATTTCTACTTTAAGTCCCCAACTTTGGAGTAAGGTAATGGCTGGCTTTAATTCATTTTCTAAAATAAATCCCGATGGGCTTGTAATGCCAATGGTGTCGCCAATATCTAAATAGGGTGGAATAATGATGGGCGCGTTATTATTATCCTTATTTTCCTTCAATTTTGAAAAAAGGGGAAATGTTAATAATATACTTGAAGTATGAAGGAATTTTTTTCGTTCCATTTTCGTAAAACTGGGTTTTTCGATTGAAACGAAGTTAGTTATAAATTTTAGTTGGAAATAAATTGCTAAAGTAAAGCCAAAAATATTTATTTGAGCAGTATTTTTGATGTATCTTGGACCATTATAGAAACCCTTCAAAGTATTGTTGAGAAATGCAAATGAATAAACAGGCGACCATTAAAGAAATTGCGAAGAAATTAGGGGTGTCTATCTCTACAGTTTCCAGAGCGTTGCACGATCATCCTAGTATCGGGTTACGCACCAAAACGCGTGTTCAGGAGATGGCTAAGGAATTGAATTATGAGCCCAATCAGGCCGCGATCCAGTTTAAGATGGGAAAAACTTTTACCATTGGTGTAATCATTCCCGAATTAACCGAGAACTTTTTTTCAACAGCTATCAGTGGTATTGAAGATGTTGCTTTTAAAAATAACTATAACGTATTATTTGGCCAAAGCCATGACGATGTAGAAAAAGAAAGAGCGATCCTGGCTACTTTCAAGAAGAATCGTATTGACGGGTTATTAGTATCGCTTTCCAAATCCACTCGAAATATTGATCATTTTTTAGACCTGATAAAGGCTGATACTCCTGTTGTTTTTTTTGATCGCGTTCCGAAAAATAGCGATACTTATACGGTCTCCTGCGATTTATTTAATAGTTCTATTAAAATCGTGGACTATTTATGGGACCTTGGTCACAGACATATTGCATTATTGAAGGGCCCGCAGACCTTGCAAGCTACCAACGAACGTATGCGTGGATTTATGGAAGGACTTAGTAAGAAACGTGCAAAGACTGACCCATCTTTATTTTCGTCTTCAGACCTTACGCAGCAAGGCAATTGGGATGCAATGAAAGATATCCTTTCCCAAAAAAACAGACCGACCGCTGTTGTTGCCTTTAATGACTATGTGGCCTTAGATGCTATGCAATACGTAAAACGTTTTACAAAACTTAAGATTAATAAAGATATTTGTTTTGTAAGCTATTCAAATTTACCCATGCGTGTTTATTTGGAAACGCCTCCATTAGTCTCTATTGAACAATTTCCTTATGAGCAAGGCAAAAAGGCAACAGAGATGCTGATGGATTTGATGAATGGTAAAACACTTACTGAGAGGCAGGTAATTCTTGATGGAGAATTAATTGCA
>NZ_JBNQGD010000350.1:0-5144 GCF_050436765.1 Arachidicoccus sp.
GAATGTATATCCCTTTGCAAAGCCATCGGTATTCGTCGTTGTCAAAGTAGCGATATCGGCCACGTCAGAATGCTGTACATTTATTTTCCAGGCCTCTGGCGTAAAGGCTAGATAGGGAGATTGCGTTGCATTGGGCATTCCAGGCTTTCCAAGATCATTTAATCCCCATCCCTCTTTAACACGGCTATATGCATTAAACCACTTATCGACTTCATTTTCACTAAAACGTTCATGCAAAAATTGTCCCAGCACATATTGCGATGACTGATCAACCAATTGACGCCCGGTTGTTTTTTCAATTAATGATACAATACCCCCTTTTTTCAAATCAAAAACCACTTTGAAATAAGGTGTACTAAAAGTGGGTGATTCATCTTTGGTAATGTCACCTTGTGTCAGCTCCTTGGCAGAAAAACTGCTGTAGCCGGAAGCGGCGACATTTTTCACATACCAATATTTTCCTTTCTCCCAGGGATTTTCAATCATCCCTGATCTTTCCCACGGTAATGGGTTATATACGACCACACGTTTACCTCGTTTATTAACTGCGGCAGCCAACAGATCTAAGTCTGTATGAAGTTCAGTGCCGACAATATCATTTGTGTTGCGAATGTATTGACGTTTAACTTCATAAGAATATAACCATTTTCTTTTACTCCCTATTTCGGTATGAAGCGCATCGCTATTTTCCAATGCCCCGTAATTGCCATCCGGAGGAAGTGGTTCCGCAGCTGCTTCCGCCATCCATTGTTTCCATGCGTCACCGTAGCTGTAACGTGGGCCGAATTCCGCGTTCATTCCCCAAGTGTGCTCTCCATATAAAAAACTTTGTTCATAGGCTTTTGCCAGTTTTGTAGCAACCGGTGCAACGTCTATACCCCAAGACTTCATTTGTGTATGCAGCCCATCAAGTGCCGATTCCAGCGGACGAATATTTCTGGCAATTTTTGTTTCCTGTGGATTAGCTTGCAATCCTTGAATCCAAGTATCGGGACAATCTCCCTTAATGGTTTTTAAATTAGGTTTTTCCGCAAAAATTGCTCTAGCAAAATCGTCTAATGTACCGAAGTGTATTTTAACACCGGGTAATTCTTTTGCGGCATAAGCCAAAAGTTTATCAATCTCATGCAAGGTAGGCGGCCCCTGGTTGTCTCCCGTCATTTGCATGGCAAGATAATTTTTACATGGCCAGTCGGCAGGCGGTTTGATACTGGAGCCATAAAGAGGTGTATAATTACATAATATTTTTGAGCCATCCGGGCCTTCCCACCAAAACAATTCAGGAAAACGAGGATACTGACTAGCTGGATTACATCCCAATTGTAAAAATTGTATACCTGCATTTTTCAACAAGGTTGGCAATACCCAAGAATGACTGGGAACATCTTCCATCTTTGCACTGATAGTTAGAGGAAGGCCATATTTTCTATCAATGGCCGAAGCGTAGCCCAAACCACGCACTAAATCTTCATAATCTAAAGATTCCGTCTGCACGATGCCCGGAAAACCGTCGGCAACAATGCCACCTTCTTTTATTGCTTTTTCAATTCTTATTTTTCGTTCAGGAGTTTGCAATGGCCCCAGCATTTGCGCAGCGAGTGGCCAGCTAGAGACGTTCCAAGAAAAGCGTTTTTCCTTGGATTGCGTTTGGTTGCTTTCAATCAACTTTAACGCATTATCCATCATCTCTGTACGATAACGCTCAAATACATTTTCAGGAAGGTCTGTGAATCCCAAATCGAAATGGGTTCTAAAAACAACCCATATGTCTGTTACTTTGGAAAGGACATTGTTTTTCACTTTTGGCATTTGCGCACTTACCGCAAATACCGAAAAACAGAAAAAGGAAAGAACAATAATTTTTACTTTTGACATTATAATTACGATTAAAATTAAGAATTTTTAGAATTGAGCATTTAAGTTTATTTCGTTTTTTTAGGATTATTTGTTATAGTATTCCATGCACCAAGGCCAGGAGATTGGTAAACATCACTTTTTTTATCTTGGACCATTTTATCTATTTTTCATCTGTGCAACTTTGTGCTATGTCCATTAATTTTCGAAACCGTTTGATGCACTACCTCTCTTTTTTAATAGTAAAAAATACTGCTTTAACTGTGATCGCTTTGACTCTTTTAAAGCCATTTCTTTTATCGCCGATCATTTGTATCCATGCTGTTTCTAAATGCGAAATATGATCCATGATCTCCCCTTGATGATTCGTTTTACAAACGCGGATAAGATTAAGTAGCCGCCTGGTGCGACAATGTAATCTTCCTTTTGTTCCAATTTGTCTTTTTTAGCTGTACCTCTTTTTCAATAGTTCCATCATAAATACATTTACGTCCCACTGATTGCAAATAGGCGTCAACGTAGCAGGTAGTTGAACCATATATGGATACGGTCCAAACTCTGTTGTGATAGTAATAGCAGATTGCTCTTTTTTCTTGCGTTCAACGACTTTATCCCACCAGTTCAAATGCACATTTAATGCGTGTTGCCATTCAGGCACTCTCGGATCAGTAATTTGCGGGCCGCAGGGATAACCCACCCTCGCATGAAAATGTTCCGTACGATCAATGGCCAGTTGTACTGCTTTTTGTTGATCTTCTAAAAATGACTCCGCCACACAAACCCAATGTGAAATATCGAGTGTAAGTTTTAAGTCTGGGATTTTTTCGAGAAATTGTCTGGTAATATGCGCGGCAAACGAAAACTTATTGCGATGGGTTTCATGTAAGATTTGAATACCTGTTTGAAGGCTCACTTGCAATGCAGCTTCTATTAGCGCACTATTTTGTTCCATACTGAAAAAGTCTTTACCAGTTTGCGAATTGATTTTTACGCAGGGTAAGGTTCTTACCTTCTCAAGCCAAGCACAATACAGATCGTAATGCTTTGCATAATTGGCATCGTAAGTATCATAGTGCTGTATAATTATTTTTAGCTTATACTTTTCGGCGATATTCCACATTTGCTCTAGTTCTCCATCGGAAGTCGTTTGTGCGATTCCAACTTCAAAACCATCGTAGCCAGCATTGCTTGTTTTCTGACAAAAATCGTCCAGGCTTAGATCCTCGCTGCCCCAACGGGGACAAAAAAATTGAATAGACATATTGATGATACGTTTACTTTAATGATGCTTCTTATGCTCTTTAAAGCTTATAATGAATGGTTGTTTTTCTTAAGATATGACGAGATGAATTTCCAATCAAGAGATCAAAGGCTCCGGCATTCACTTTCCAGTTATTGGTTTTTGTATCCCAAAATGAAAAGTCTCTGGCAACCAGCTTCATTCTAATAGTTTTCGATTCCCCCGTTTGTAAAAATACTTTCTGGAATGCTTTAAGTTCTTTAGGTGGGCGTATAACTGAGGGCTTCCGTTCAGCAATGTAGAGTTGAACAACTTCGGCTCCGGCCCGTTTACCTGTATTAGTTACTTTCACATCGACTGCCAGTGTATCCCCATTTTTAAAGACGGACGCCGAGAGTTTGGGTTTGTCAATGTCGAAAGTAGTATAACTCAACCCATAGCCGAATGGAAAAAGCGGAACTATTTTCTTGGCGTCGAACCAGCGGTAACCCACCAATACACCTTCTGCATAATTTAGCTGACCAGCAGAATAATTACCAAGCGCATGCGCAGCAATATCTTTCAATTTTTTTGGGAATGTACAGGGTAACTTGCCGGAAGGATTTATATCGCCAAACAGAATGGCAGCTAATGCATTCCCCCCTTCTTGTCCACAAAACCAAAATTGAATTAAGGCTTTTGCCTTGTTGACCCATGGCATGGCAACAGGTGCTCCACTTTCATTGATGATTACGGTGCAAGGGTTGATGGACACGAATTTCTCTACCATTTCATCCTGACCTTTAGGAAGTTTAATGTCAGTTCGGTCCTTACCCTCACTCTCCTCAGCATGGGAATCCCCAGTGAAAATCAATACCGCATCGGCAGTTTTAGCTAAATTAGCAATAATCTGATCCGAAGGATTGCTGGCGTTGGGTTCCATGCTTATATATTCAATTTTGACCCCATCACCCAAGCGTCTACGTAATCCGTCCAATGCAGTTATTTCATAAGGCGGTTTACCTTCACCGCTGCCACCGCCATTACATACTTTAAGGTTGGCATTACGACCAATGCACAGCACTGTCTTTAAAGATGCCGGATTCAGGGGAAGTATGTTGTTTTCATTTTTAAGCAGAACAATGGCCTCTTCAGCAATGCTAAGTGCAACTGCACGATGAGCAGGCGTATTAAGCACTCCTTTAATCCGGCTAGCGGTATCGGGCCCTATCTTTTTAATTTTTGCCATTAACCAAAGCATACGTCTAGCTTTCTCATCTACAACAGACTTAGCAAGTTCACCATTTTCTACGGCCTTCTCTAATTTTGCAAATTGGTAGTCACTACCGATTTTCATTTCGAGGTCGCAACCGGCGAGCGCAGCACGTTTCATATCGTGAACGGCCCCCCAATCACTTACTACCACTCCTTTAAAGCCCCATTCGTTACGCAGAATGCTTTTCAGCAAATAAGGGTTTTCGCAACACCACTGGCCCCGCAGTTTATTATAGGCACCCATAATCCCCCAGGATTCCCCTTCTTTGATAGCTGTCTCAAAACCCGGCAAATAGATTTCCCGCAGGGTACGCTCGTCCATTGTCACATTCACGTCGTATCTGTCAAGTTCCTGGTTATTGGCGACAAAATGCTTAACGCAAGCCGCTACGTCCTGACTTTGTATACCGCGAATAACAGGAGCAGCCATATGGCCGGCCAAAAATGGATCCTCACCCATAAATTCAAAAGTGCGTCCATCAAGGGGGGTGCGCATGATATTTATGGCAGGGCCCAAACTCATATCTTTACCACGTGCCCGTAGTTCGTTGCCAAGCGTCTCACCAAAAAATAAACCCATTTCGGGATTCCAAGTAGCAGCCACTGCCGATAGTGGAGGCAGTGCAATGGCGATATCATTGGTTTTCCCCTCATACAAATAGGTGCAATTATCCGCCAATTCAGGGCGTACAGCACATGGACCATCCGCGGGAAGAAATGGAGGAATTCCTACTCGAGCAACACCTGCTACACTATAAATGTGGTCCCCATGAATTATCTTAACTTTTTCAGCCAA
>NZ_JBNQGD010000351.1:0-1485 GCF_050436765.1 Arachidicoccus sp.
GATGTAAATCCCAAAAAATAAACTTTGAAGAGGGATGCGCATTTATAAATTTAGGGAAAATAAGTGCGTATGAAAGTGAAAGGACTATTATATCATTTTTTGCAGCATTGTAATGCAAATTATGTGAAACTAACTGATAGGAAAATGAAATATTTTTTTCTATCAAATAATTATTAATAAATCCTTCTCCATTATCTAAAATTGTAACAGCAAATCCATCCTTTGATAGTTGTTCTGCAATTCTACCAAATAAAAGTTGTGCCCCGCCAATCTTTTTTGATGGATAGTAAAAAACAATATTCCTTTCCCAGTTCTTCATAAATCAACTAATTTTTCCGCTTTAATAAATTTTTGAATTCTTGAATTTCCTCTATTTTCAAAAAATAAGAAATTGCAAAATATGAAATAATTCCTGTTCCCCCCCCTACTATTAATTTTGCAATTGGGGAACTGAAAAGAATTAAGGAATAATATGTGATAACTGACATAGCAATAGTAGCAACCATAATTTTACTTAACTCCTTAAATTGTCTAAAAACCCCAAAATGAAATAATTTACCAGGCAAATAAGCATCCACAAAGAAATAAATAATTGCGCAAAACAGCTGTCCGGTTACTACAGCATGGATTCCGACAGAAAGTGTAAAAAACAATACAATAAAAGCGATAACGGCGTGTACAATATCAAGTTTTAAAAATAAATCAGACCTTCCTTTTACATTTAAAATGGTATTATTTAAGGCGCTAATTGGGTATACTATTCTTGCAAAACATAAAAGCTGAAATAAAGGCACAATAGGGAGCCATTTATCCGTCAAAAGAAATCTTACTAGAGGATTCGCAAGAATGGCCAAACAGGTCATGATAGGAAAAATAATAAATGAAGTCATTCTTAGCATTTTTCTATATACCGAAACAAGTCTTTTATCATCATCTTGTATTGATGATAATATGGGAAAAGTTACTCTATTCAAAATATCTGTGACCGTAACAGAAGCGGAATCAGTATATTGCTTTGCTTGTGTAAAATATCCCAATTCTGATGCTGCATAATATTTGCCAATACATATTTTGTATATATTATCAAATACGGTTGCAATGATACTAGCCCCAAGTAATTTTGAACCAAATGAAAATAATTGCTTGAACGATTGCTTTGAAAACTTTAAAGATGGCTTCCATCTACTAAACCCCCAAAGGAAAGCTACAATTGTAAAAGAACTAATAAGCGATTGCCAAACTAGCGCCCAAACACCATATCCCAAATAAGCAATAATAATTGCAAAAACACCACTAATAAGAACCCCTGCAATATTGACCTTTGCAAGAGTTCGAAAATCTAACTTAATAATTAATCGGGTATTTTGAACCAATGCAAATGAATAAATTATAATATTTAAAGTCAAAACTCTAGTCAATGGAATTAATTTAGGCATTGAATAGAAATCAGCAATTAAAGGAGCCGAAAAAAACAAGATTAAATAC
>NZ_JBNQGD010000352.1:0-1019 GCF_050436765.1 Arachidicoccus sp.
GCAGCTTATAAGACCTGTCTTATAAGTTGAAATGTTCCGTTTTATAATACAGGTTCGAATTAACAATCAGAATTTGCATGGTATTTTTTCTTGCCACAGGCGGTATTTTTTCTGCCACAGATCTGTGGCATCCATTTAAACAAAAATGGACGCCAACGAATGCCAAAGTGGTAAAATGAAGTAGCTTAGGTAAATGGTGGTGCGGGTTGCCTAAGGCAATGGGGGAGGAGGGTTGCACCATCTTAAGCCTAAGCCTAAACTCTTATTTAAGCCTTATTGGTCTGCGGCAGAAAAAATACCATAGTAAATCGACCCCGCTGAATCCAACATCAGATTTGAACTTTGATCTTTGAACTTTGGTCAAAATCAAGGTAATTAGGCTTAAGAGGACAAATACAGTCTTCCCTCTCTTAACCGAACCTCTCTTAACCGAAAACCTCCCTTATCCGAACGGCCGTGGCTGGGACGGAATTTTTACAGGTAAAATACCTCCATTATCCGAAAAATGTTCGGATTAACCTCTCTTATCCGAACGCCTCTAGACGGAACAAAAGTGAAATTTTCATAGTAAATTTCCTCTCTTATCCGAACGCAAAACTTTTTTGACGCCCGCTTCGCCAATTTTCAAAAATTTTGTTGAAAAACGGGCACAAAAGTCAAAAGACCGAATTACAATTGCACTCTTTTCCAATATGACAGGAACCGAGAAGCTCATGCCTCTTGCCAATGGCAAATTTGCTTCACCGCGTTCGTTCAAACCCGACAAAATCGTGTCGATGAAGAAGACAAATTTCAAACAATTATTCAACCTACTATTCTGCCAAAAAGGAATGCAAGAAATGGAAATCTTTCTCCCTTTTCTGTCTTCTCTGCAGCTTATCTGTTTTTTTCTCTCTTATTTGTTAATGCGCATCGTTACATAGTTGCATTTACGTTTTGGTAAGTTTTGAATAGTATTTGAGTCAAACAAGAGTCAATGCACTGGACACAGTCTTACCTGGGCACAGTTGTACCTGGAG
>NZ_JBNQGD010000353.1:0-693 GCF_050436765.1 Arachidicoccus sp.
ATCTACATTTTAGAATACTGCGAGACTTCTGAATTACGAAGCAAAAAACAATATTACATCGACGTATTGAAACCTCAGTACAACATTCGAAAATCTATTTGCTTATCCTGCCCGAGGCCAGGATCAGCAAGCCCACCTGACAAAACTCCTACCACAAAAATGATATCGGAGACGGTGAGTAAAAAGAAGAATAAGAACAAGAACAAGAAAGTATTAGCTTTAGTTACCCAGCATAAAAAGTAATAAAAGGTACATCTAACACGCACAAATATAAATCCAAACCATTTAAATAGATCTTGTTATAATGGTTTGGATTTATATCTTATCATAAAAGATGCACAACATTAACAGTGGCTGGCTTTGCTGCCTTAGTAGAAATTAGTAAGAGGTACAAGAATTGTACCTTATAAAGAATTTATCAGTACAGAAACTTATCAGGTTCCATTACCATTAGGAATGGCGAATAAAAGATGCTCAACTTTGAGATGCCTAGATATTTTACTGCTGGCTTGGCTTCGCTAGAAGTATGCAGCTCTGGCTGGTGTATAGTCACGAGAGATGGGCAAATTAGGCATGCCGGTGACGTGTATCAATTAAGTCTGTAGTGCCTAAAGACTAATATATATTCAGTAGTAATGGCAGCTATATAGGATAGGACAGTGACCAGATGTTACAGCGCGGCGCGGCTAAGAA
>NZ_JBNQGD010000353.1:703-1933 GCF_050436765.1 Arachidicoccus sp.
TGGGAGGCTACCTCGCTGTTGAAAAGGGTTAGTGTGAATATTTATTAGAACTTTGAAGGACAGTATATTGAGCTAGACATCTAGCTAAGGGCCGCATACCTCAAATTTATTCTTCTTTATTTTGAAGATCTTGATCTTCTGTTTAAAGATGGCGGTTTTACCCGCAGCAGTAAACGGAACCGAATAAAGCATAATCTAGATAAAATGAAAGGTCTAACAGGCTGATTAATCAAAACTAGAACGGGCACCATAACTGATCCGGTATTATAAGGCCGACGATAAAGAAGTGGAGGGCACCTCCCCCGCAGTTAGATTTGGACTTTAGTATAATTCAATTACATCATTCGACGAGCGTAGTTTATACTCTCGTACGTTTGAGATATAGGTACGGCGCAAGCTCCCTATAAGTCTAAACCTCAGAATCCTTTTCGTTGAATAAATTTAAAAGAGTAACTAATTTATTTAACCTCTCATATTTATCGTAAACCCCTTAATTAAGATTTGACAAGTCTGGGTCAGAGCGTATGAGTGAAGGAAGACGAGTTTGTCTCATACTAAATATTCTAGTATGATTTGTAAAAGATCTCAAGGCTCCGAAATGATTAATGCGTTTGTTCTTGAATTTTCCTTGCTGCCATCCATAGTTCACATACTTGTACTCCATTAAGTGTGTTCTATGTATATCTTTAGAGATATAGCCTGTTGCTCAGGTAGTACTGGTTTAGCGTAAGTAAGCTAAGCCAGTTGGCACTGGTGTTCGAGTTACATGTTGCATTTGATTAGCGGTGTGCCGTACTTCGACTATACATTTTTGCAGACGAAGGATGCTAATTCACATTGAAGAATGGTTGAACTTGTTTACAACCTAGTTGTTGATTATTTGAAAGACAAATTTACGGGAGTTAGTAAGTTAAGACGAAAGGGCACTCTGCCTGCTAGTTCGACACTTATTAACTTTTTAGATACGGTAATATCTATTTCGTATACTTGTGTAATTAGACTATTTAATAACTAGGTCAAGGAACAAAGGAGACTAGTGATAGGTGTGGGTTAGTATATATCCGTCGTAGTTAGAGTTGAGATCATTATGTAATTAGTTCTATTGTAAGTTAAAAGAAAATATTAACCAGAAGTAAGTGAAAAGCCGCGAGGGCAGGTCAAAAGCGAGATTAGTTTCGCTTCTTACCCGGCGAGTACAACCGGTGTAGAGTACCAGACCGATGTATGGTA
>NZ_JBNQGD010000354.1:0-2473 GCF_050436765.1 Arachidicoccus sp.
AAAAAGCCTCTTTGGATATTCCAACGAGGCTTTTTCTTGTTTTTATGTTCCCCCTTCAGGGGGTTAGGGGGCTTATACTCTTTTTGATTTGATACGGGCTGCTGTACCGGTAAGGGCACGCAGGTAATAAAGTTTAGCACGACGTACTTTACCCACTTTATTTAAAACAATAGAATCGATATTGGGAGAAGAGATGGGGAATGTTCTTTCAACGCCTACGCTGTTAGAGATTTTACGCACTGTAAAAGTTGCAGTTGCACCATTTCCTTGCATTTTCAATACATCGCCACGGAAGCTTTGGATACGTTCCTTGCCACCTTCTACAATTTTATAGTTCACGGAAACATTGTCACCAGCTTTGAATTTTGGAAATTCTTTAACCGCTGTCAATTGCTCTTGCACATATTTAACTGCTATGTTCATAACTTAAAATTTTTAAGGACTGCAAAGGTATGTTTTAAACGGTTATTTTTCAAAATTATTTTTTACTGATGGGTTTTTGGTTATTTTTTTACGAAAGTAAAATAGGGTGCATACCGTTTACTCAATTGCATTTGATGACCATCTAAGCGGATGATGGTATTTTTTGAGACTTGTTTATAATATTCCACCGGCTTTTTTCCGGAAAAAGTTACTTCGATAATCTTCGATCTTAATTTTTTCCAGTGGCCTAGCGATGTTTTATCTTCTACCCGCTGTGACGTAAACGTGACTTTTTTTATAAAGCGGTATTCAGGAGTGAAGGTAATGGTTTCTTTCCTGCCGTTTTTATACAGGATTGTCTCCTTTCTTCCTCTCATTGAATAAAGGTCCCGGGAAAAATCGGTAACTGCGCTGTAACTGCCACAGAATTTAGTACTCGTGAACACGCAACCCGTGGCAAACAGTAATACAATTACTGCGGATGATAGCCGGGTTATACGCACAAATTTATTTGTTATTGTCGGCATCATATTGCTTGGCAGCGGCCTGTGCTTTCTCAAAATCTAAAATTACTCCATTAATGCAATAGCGCAAACCGGTAGGAGGAGGTCCATCTTCAAACACATGACCTAGATGAGAATGGCATCGACCGCATTGTACTTCAGTGCGTTGCATACCAAAAGTTGTATCCTTTAAATAAACAATAGCATCTTTTGTAACCGGTTCAAAAAAACTAGGCCAGCCACAACTACTGGCAAATTTTGCATCACTTTGGAATAGAGCATTTCCGCATACGGCGCAATAATAATTCCCCACTTCATCAAACTTGTTGTATTTGCTGGTGAATGGTCTTTCTGTTCCTTTTTCGCGGGCAATATTATACAACTCCTTCGGCAACAGCTCTTTCCATTCCGGGTTTGTTTTTTCTACTTTTTGCGAATCGGTTCTTGAATAATAAGGTTGTTCGTTCTTCTCTTCCATTGGTTTACTTTTTAATAAGGTTTTAAGACTTGGAAAGACGCTCCTGGATAACCTATTGATACTGATATTGACGTATTTGGTTTCTGGGAACATCTATAAACCACAATAAGGTGTCACACTCATTATGCGCTGCCTGTTCTGAAAAAAGCATCACTGCTTCTGTACTGCTCAGCCATTTCACATCTATTATTTTCGTAGAAGGGCCGGCAAATAATAATTGAGACTGCCGCTGTTCCTTTACATTTATCAATGAAACTTTTGTATCCGGATCACTACCTTCCAGTCGTGTGTTGCCACTGTCGTCTTTTATCGCCATCGAACCGTAGGAACCAAAATCAATGATAAAATTGCTATCCAGGGACCAACGTAAAACACTTTGATAGTTTTTATAAAAATCTTTTGCGGGTTTGAACAGGGTAGAATCTGATAACGTATCTATTTCTTGGATGGATTTATAGCTAAAGTTTTTCCAATCTGCTTTATTGTTCTTAAGTGTACTTTTTAACCACTGCTGCGTATTAATTTTAAAAATATGCTCGCCATCTTCTAAAGAGAAATCGTGAATCAGCTGCACAGAATCTTCTGTGTTTACCGCTAAGCTGTCCGTTGAGCCTGAAGATTGCTTTTCGTTATTTTTAGATTTGCAACTTTGTACTAAAAGCACTACCGCTAAACAGATTGTCCATAATTGTACTTTTCGTTTCATTTGTCAGATTAAATTTATGAAAACTTATTTTTCTAAAAATATTTCTGCTACCATGCACCTGGCACTTCCACCACCTAAAGTTTCGATTGTATTGATGCTGATAGGTAATAATTCGGTGTGAAATGCCAAAATTTCTTTTTGTTCCTTATCCAATGCGTCAAAAGCGGATTGGCTTAAAATGGTGTATTTTTTGCCTTTCTTATTTTTTACTTGCATCATATTGCCTACAAAATGTCTGACCTGCTTTTGTGTGATAGGGATAATTTCGTGGCCCGATTCGGTCAATTGCTGAGCGACATATATTTGTTCTGTTTTGTTCTTTATAGAATCTAAACAGACCACCGCGTAGCTCTCACCGATATG
>NZ_JBNQGD010000354.1:2483-7661 GCF_050436765.1 Arachidicoccus sp.
CGTCTGGTTGATGGGGACATCATTTTCGTCTTTGGAAAGAAAGTGAATCGGTTGGTAGCCGTGCGCGTAAGCAAATTTTTCGAACAGGCCTTTGTGTGTGCGGGAGGAAATACAGCCATATACAAGCATGTTCTCGTGATCGAAAATCATGCTGCCTGTACCTTCCAGGAAAAATCCTTCTGCTTCAAATTCGCCCCAGTCTTCCACGTCAGCTACTTTAAAATCCGTCATTAGTCGTTGCAATATATCGTCTCGCTTTTCTACACGGCGATTCGCAGCAAACATGGGAAAGAGTATTATTTTACCGTCGGGCAGCGTACAAAACCAATTGTTGGGGAATACGGCGTCGGGTTTAGGCGGATTTTGTGTGTCCTCAATGACGATTACTTCTATTTGTTGAGCACGTAGTTTTTCTACAGCCTCATCAAACTCAGCAACTGCTTTTTCTGAAACTTCTTTAGAGGATAGCTGTGTTTGTGTTCCTTGAAATGCATTATTCACAGCGGTCTCGGTGTTGAAGCCAAAACTAGCGGGTCGAACCATTAATACCCTGGAGGCCAATTGTGCCATTTTTATAATTTTTTTAAAGAATATCCCTCTGTAAGGGCATGCTCATACAATGTGCGCCGCCACGAGCTCTGGAAAGTTCTGCCGAAGGTAAAAGTATGAGTGTGTTTTCTATGTCCTGTGGTTGTAATTTTTTTAACCTAAACTGTTCAAACAGGGTTTCTGCTCTTTGTATGGCAAAGCCATTTTCTTTGAAGCTGTTGATCGTGTATTCGTTGCGATCATAGCCCACAACTACCCCCTCTTGTAAGGCGAGCAAGTTGCAGGAATCAGTCCACTGTTCACGTTCATCGTAGGGAAATTGATTATTGCCGCTATATATAATTTTTATCTTCTCTTCCGGTATGCCAAAATCTTCCATACTAATATTGCGCAATAAAGATTCCAGTCCAAAAACCCTGTCTGAAATGTCCAATTCATAGTTGGTATTGGCCAGATAGGGTGAAGATAAAGGTTTGTAATAACGCAATACTTCTATTTTGAACCCTGACTGCGCTGTTTCAGATTGTAAAAATCGTTTTCCGTATTCATAGCGGCTTCTATTTTCTGGCGTCATTACTTTTTCCGAAAACTGACCAAAAAGTACCCAGGTATCTTTGCGTACTTGTGTAAATACGGTGTCGATATGCATCATAGCGCGATGTTGGGGTATTTTTATGACAGATATTTTTTCGATGCCCGAGCTACTGTCTGAAAAAATAGTATGAATGACTTCATTTACGCCGGAAGCGGTCGTGCGTTCGCTACAACCTATCAGTAAATGTTTTGGAGCAACCATCATTACGTCGCCCCCTTCCAGGCTAACTTTTTCCGCTATTTGCTCTTCCTCGCTCAGCAGAAAAAAATTGCTGGGTTCTGAGATTTCGATAAGCCTTTCCTCAGCCTTCTTAAATAGCCCGTATTGGGCGATAAACTTCATCAGCAAAGATTCCCTTTCGCGTGCGGAAGTGGCTGCATTACTTAGCAGTAAATGACTATTAATGGCGACCGCAATATCGCGGGTAAATATAAAATTGGGTAGCGGTGCAAATATAAAATCGCTGGACCCGCTGTTTTTATTGATAATACCGGTAATCAATGTTTTGGCAAGCTCGGAAGATTTGTCTATCTGATGTAGTTTTTTTTCGGTTTTTGCGCTGCTGCCTTCCCAGGCACATACGGCTGCGATAATGCGTTGACGCACATTATCCTGCTCTAAAATCCCGGAAAGTAAATATTGGGTATCCAACACTTGGGCACTTTTAAAATACGCATCATTGTCGGGTTTATAACAATCCTGTTGTTTTTTTGTGGCTTGTTTTATTTCCATTTCTGCCACATACTCCGCTTTATTTCTATCTAAAAAATATAATAATAATTTTACATATTGATTATATTCTTTACGCATTTGAGAAAGATGGACCGTATCATCATACAGCCATTCTTTGAATTTCGCCGGCACCACCTTTCCAATGCCGCCATCGGGGCTATGGATAATAAGTTTGCGCAGTTTTCCGATTTCTGTTTCTACATGTATTTTTTCATTTGAAAACATAAAATATTCCTCTGATTTGTAGCAAGATACTCTTTTTTTTGACGATTTCAAATCGCATCAAAACTCCTTTTATGGAATGCTAATTGATCTGCCGGTTAAAAGATAAGATTCTCCTTATTACTTAGAATAGTATGATCTATTTCTATCGCTAATTGTATACCCTGTATGGAGTTGATAACTGAAATCATATTTTGCAGCTGGTTGCTAATGGCCGGCGCTCCTTTTATCAACCAGATAAAGTCAATGTGTTTAAACTCAGGTAATAAGACTTCTCCGTCATTACGGTTGTCATATAAATAATGCTTGATAGAACTATATCTTACATCTGACTGGTAAACGGGAAAATAATAATTTCTGTTTCTCTTATTTAAGATAATTTCTATTTCGGTATTCAGGCGGAAATCGAAGTCTAATATTTTATTTGCTTGCAGACAAAACTTATAGCTTTTGTTGGAAGTAACAATACCAATAAGGCAGGTTTCTTCAAAAAACTCTTCGTAAGAATCGCTGATATCCAATAAGAAATTTTTGCCCGTTTTCATTTGGATACAAAGTTAGGTTTATCTGTTAGAAAGAAAAAACGGATATGTTATTTATTAATTCTTTTCCAATCTCGTAACAACTATATGATTTGGTAGTGCTAAATTTGCCGCCAAACCATGAGTACGGAAAAACAAATTATTCAAATTGCATTGGCTGGTAATCCGAACAGCGGTAAAACATCTCTGTTCAATGCATTGACCGGGCTGAATCAAAAAGTAGGGAACTTTCCGGGCGTAACCGTCGATAAAAAAACGGGAACGGCCACCTTATCTCCACAAATTCAGGCTAAAGTTATTGATTTGCCCGGTACCTATAGCCTTTATCCGCGCCGCGCCGACGAGTGGGTTGCGTATAGTGTACTCATGAATGTGGAGAAAAAAGAACGAATTGATATGGTTTTGTTGGTTTTGGATGCCAGCAACTTAAAAAGAAATTTGCTTTTCTGTACACAACTCATCGATTTGAAATATACGGTGGTGGTAGCGTTGACGATGAATGATCTGGCTGCTAAAAAAGGTATCCAAATAGATGTTGAAGAGCTTTCCAGGGAACTGAATATCCCCGTAATACCGGTAAACCCCCGTAATAACAAGGGTATTGGTGAACTGAAAAAGGTAATTGCGCGCATAGCGCTTCAACCTATTGCAGCGCCTGCCAATGATTTTATTGCGACCAAAAAGTTAGCTGAAGGAGCTATTACAAAGTTACAAAAGCAACTTCCGGATACGAATGATTATATGGCTTTGCACTATTTGGCTAATTATAAAAATTTGCCTTTTGCCCAGCAAAAAAAGGACGTAATTGCACAGATAGAACAAGAAGAAAAATTTAGTGCTACTAAAGCGCAGGCCGATGAAATATTGCAGCGCTACACGCGTATTCGCCAAATAATGCAGCAGTTTGTAGTAGAACCTGATCCATTGCAAAAGAAATTATTTACAGAAAAGTTAGATGATATTTTGCTACATCGCGTGTGGGGATATTTGATATTGGCGACGGTGCTTTTTTTCCTATTTCAAAGCATATTTTGGCTGGCGCAATACCCAATGGACGGTATTGACTGGAGCTTTACGCACCTGACCAACTGGGTAGCCGGTATTTTGCCAAGAGCCTGGTGGAGCGATTTGATTTGTAATGGATTGCTGGCAGGATTGGGTGGTATCATCGTATTTGTGCCACAAATAATGATTTTATTTGGATTGATTACCCTGCTGGAGGATACCGGCTATATGGCGCGTATTAGTTTCTTGATGGACAAGCTCATGCGTAAAGTAGGATTGAACGGGAAAAGCGTCATGCCGATGATTAGCGGCTTCGCTTGCGCTATTCCGGGGATTATGAGTACAAGAAATATTGAAAATAAAAAAGAACGCCTGCTCACCATCATGATAACGCCTTTGATGAGCTGTAGTGCGCGTTTACCGGTTTATACTATCTTGATTGGACTGGTGGTACCCAATATTTATTATTTGGGTGTTTTCTCGGCAAGAGGTCTGATCATGATGGCGATGTATATGTTAGGGGTCGTGATGGCCTTGATTGTGAGTCTGGTATTAAAATGGATTATCAAAGTGAAGGAAAAAAGTTTCTTTATTCTTGAACTGCCTATTTATCGTTCACCACGTTGGAAAAATGTAGGTGTCACCATGGTGGAAAAGGCGAAAGTATTTGTTTTTGAAGCCGGTAAAGTGATTATCATTATCAGCTTGTTAATCTGGTTTTTAAGTTCTTACGGGCCTAGCAAGAAAATGCAGGCCGTAGATCAAAAATATGAGGTTTTAAGAACCCAGGCGCCAAAAGCTGATTTGGCTACATTGGCGCAGATAAACCGGAATTTCGGCACAGAAAAATTAGAGAATTCTTATGCCGGAATTATAGGGAAATCTATTGAACCGGTTATTCGTCCATTGGGATATGATTGGAAAATAGGTATTGCACTGATTACCTCCTTTGCAGCCCGAGAAGTTTTTGTGGGTACGATGGCTACTTTATATAGTGTTGATGAAAACAATACAGCTACCCTTCAACAGAAAATGAAAAATGCAAAAAGGAGTGATGACTCGCCTGTTTATACGGTGCCTACCGCTATGTCCCTGATCATCTTTTATGTATTAGCAATGCAGTGCATGAGCACACTTGCTGTAGTTAAACGGGAGACTAAAAGCTGGAAGTGGCCTGTAATTCAGTTTATATATATGACCGGATTAGCCTATCTGTGCAGCTTTTTGATCTTTAGAATTTTAATCTAGTTGCTATGTTGACTGGTTGTGTTTTCAAAGATGCACTAGTTGTTCTCAAACCTTTCTGATAAAGTGCCCCCCATTTTATTTATAGCTTTTTGTAAGGATTTCCATTCATCGCTATCCATAAAATTTTTCGAATGCCGGAGAGCTACCTGTATTTCGTTTTTTTGGTTTTTCCAACCCTTAGCTTTAAAATAAGAAGACTTTAAAGAGTCTGTTAGATGACTTATCTCTTCTTCCTGACTTTGACACCATCATATTTATATAATATATAAATCTCTAATCATTATA
>NZ_JBNQGD010000355.1:0-1004 GCF_050436765.1 Arachidicoccus sp.
AACCATGACGGACCCACCTCCGTAGTTTCGCCTCGAAAAGTAGCGTGGTTCTTTACATAAATCTCTCCAGTAGCTGTTCAGACCATCCGGGCCATCAAGGTTGAACTTCTTTTCATCCGAGAAAATCACCTACAATGAAAGGAAACACATTAAAAACAAGCGCAACCAGAACCTACCAAATTCCATTGACGACCCATATTGTTCCTTGCGAATTCCAGTCTTCCTCTGATATGAACGGGTTCCAAACGTGGCGCTTTATTCATTTTTTGACGAAAAATGTTTGGATTCTTGTTAATAGTGCGCCAAACGGTTTGCCGATGGACGTCTAAGCCAAGTTCTTGCTTGATTTTTGCACAGCTTTTAGTGGTGTTGGATACTTTCCTGATAATTTGACGCTCATCACGTTTGGAAAGCTTCTTCTTGCGGCCTCTTTTCTTGTTTTTCTTGCCGTAATTCTCCTGTTTTTCAAGCCAATTCATCACAAGATTGTGGGAACGATTAATTTTGCGTGCTATTTCTCGAATTCCCAATCCTTCACTATGGAAAGCCTCAATTTGGCCGATCTCACGCTCTGTAAGGGATTTACCACGTGGCATTGCTAAAAAGCAATAAAATG
Organism: Arachidicoccus sp.; assembly: GCF_050436765.1. Taxonomy (NCBI): domain Bacteria; kingdom Pseudomonadati; phylum Bacteroidota; class Chitinophagia; order Chitinophagales; family Chitinophagaceae; genus Arachidicoccus; species Arachidicoccus sp. The sequence continues at coordinate 617 of NZ_JBNQGD010000355.1, forward strand.
AGTAAGAGCAGCCACAAAAAACGCTAGAAAAGCAAGAACGACGAGTTTGCATGATTTTTTTCTTCAAAATTGCGAACAAAAGCAAGTGGTTTTATAATTTTGTTACAGCGCTATTTCAAAAAACTCAATAAAAACGAATAATTCGGGATTCTTAGACATTGTTTTTATATAGAATAGTATTTTAGTGCATGCTAAATCATATTAGATAACTTTCAGAACGAGACATGCCTTGGGGTCATCCAAAACGCTATTTTTGGGGGTGGTTTTATAATTTTGTTACAGAGTGTAGGTAGTAGGATCTGATGCTAAAGTAGGGCACAAAAATGCCTCAATTGATTTCAAATTTCTTATTATAAATTTATTAACAGAACATCAATCTATTCAAGAT
>NZ_JBNQGD010000356.1:0-1062 GCF_050436765.1 Arachidicoccus sp.
AAAAACTGCTTGAAAAAATTTTTAAGCAGAACTTAGAAATTTTAAAAAACATGGATAAATTGGAAGAGAGACTAGAGGATATTGAAGAATCGCTCAAAGCTATGAATGAAATTAATGTGAAACCAGAAGATGAAAATTTTGTAAAAGTAATAATAAAGTTTTTTTAACATACTATATATTATTATAATAATTTACATGCTAACTCTTTTCATTTAGGATTATATTAGTAAAATTGCAAAGGAGTTAATAAAAATTTCAATTTATCCATCAAAGAAAGATTTTAAAAATGCAATGGAACAATATTTGGAAAGAGTTCATGAAAATTATTTTTATGGGTTTACAGGCAGACGATAGAATGTTTTCTATCAATCAAATATCAAAAACAAGGTAGGCAAAAATAATTTGCACCCCTCTTAATGTTAACAAGTAAATCAAAGTGAATTATTTATATTTTTTTTAATAGCCAATCACGAAACATAGGAGCCTTCGTGGTTCCTTAACGTCTCGGATTAAGGACGCAACATTTTCGGTATTCGGCGAACGTAATTTACCATCGGTAAATACAAACTCGTCACCATCCGAAATACACGAATGGAAAAATGGTCCCGCGAAAAAATGCTACGAAAAATTATTCGAACCAATCTATCATCAAAATAATAAAGTAACCTACATGTCTAGAATTCTGGAAAAAGTATGGGCAGATTCTGATAAAGCTTCGGATATGTTTGTGGCTTTTGCAGTTAGTGTATCCCAAACTCTTTTGAACTCGAGAAGCAAGACCATTCAAATCAAAGAAGAAGTTTTAAAGAGGAGATTAAAAAAAAATATGGTATATATTGCTTATCTAAATAATTATGGATCCTTAAATTAAGCTTCATTAAATTTTAAATTTATTTATTTAGGAAAAATTAAGAAATAAAGAAAAGTTTGAAATTTCGGGAAGCGACGAAAGTAGTAGTGAAGAATCAATTATCTCGGAAATAACGCGTGGCTCAAGTTTTATGGGTAGAGAAACAGTAGGAATCAAATATGGAAGGGAAGGTGAAGATGGGATCCAAGAAG
>NZ_JBNQGD010000357.1:0-13315 GCF_050436765.1 Arachidicoccus sp.
CATAAGGTAAATCCCGTTATATTTTAGAAAAAATCCCCTAGAAATATCTAAGGGATTTACAACTAAAAACCAGATTCCTAAGATGGCGATTAAGCATATCAATCGGGCTTTTTGCCTTCTAAAAAAGCATTGAGGCCTGATATATTGATGCCCTCTTTTTCGTCTTTATTTACGGTGTATTTACTATAATAACTTTCGGCTGAGCTACCAGCCTGGCTATTGTTCAACATCTCTAAATTACGGCGTACATAAGCGGGTACTGTTTCGTATTCCTCGGCAATATCATTTCCCTGAATATTGTAAGAGAGATTGCGCAATTTTTGAATACGCTCTTCAGCTTTACGTTTTTTCAATTCTTCTTCAGATAGATCTTCATTACCTGCTGCATTTGTCAAAGGAACAGACGGCAGTATAACATTCTTATTTTCTTTGAAAACAATTTGCATTTCTTCCTCCTGTGGGAACATTGGGAAAGAGGGTTGTGGCTTTTTTACATCTTCTTTTGGTTTTTGTTCGACTTTTGGATGCGAAGCATAAATGTTATTGGGCTTGCTAAGGAAACTATGATTCGGTTGAACAGTTTCGGTGGGCTTCTCTTCATATTTGAGTTGAGACTCTTGGTCAACCACTTCTACTTTTTTCTGTTCCGGTATTTCTTCCTTGTTTTCTTCGCTATCTTCTTCTAACGAAAAAATTATGGATTCCTCACTATTAATTGTTTCATTACCTGCCTGATAAAGTATATCGTTCATTTCTTCTTCTGCTGGAGAAAGCTCTACAACAGTGGGCATTTCAATTTTTTCTGCCGGCTTTTCCGTCGTTTTTTCTTCTTTCTCTTCGCTAGCGCTCTCGCCTGCATCGCTTGATGCAGTTTCATTCATTTTCAAAGTGAGTATTACTTTATCTTTTTCAGGAACGCTTTCGAAATCTGGTTTCTCTTCGAATGGGTCTTTATGCTCAAATCCAGTAGCTATAAGTGTTACAGCGATGCTATTTCCAAGACTATTGTCGATACCCATACCTACGATTACATCGGTATTTTCACCGGCCATATTGCGTACATGATCGTTGATCAATTCAAATTCGTCTGTTCCACATTCATAATCACCGGCACTTGTGTTGATGTTTAATAAAATCCATTTTGCGCCGTTGATGTTATTGTCGTTTAGAAGAGGCGAATTAATTGCATTCTCTATTGCCAATTGCGCACGATCTTCTCCTTCCACAATTGCACTGCCTAAAATGGCTACACCACCTTTGCGCATTACCGTGCAAACATCGGCAAAGTCCACATTGATTTGACCATTGCTGTTAATGATGTCGGTGATACATTTAGCTGCGGTTGAAAGAACATCATCGGCTTTTCCAAATGCTTCGCGCATTTTTAGGTTCTTGTGTTGCATACGTAATTTATCGTTACTAATAACGAGAAGCGTATCGACATGTGGTTCTAACTCTTTGATGCCATTTTCAGCTTGTTGTTTTCTACGGGGGCCTTCAAAACTAAATGGTGTGGTTACGATGCCTACAGTAAGAATGCCCAACTCTTGACATATTTTTGCAATGATGGGCCCGCCTCCAGTACCGGTACCACCACCCATTCCGGCACATATAAATGCCATCTTGGTATTTACTTCGAGTATTCTTTTTATTTCTTCTAAAGATTCTTCGGTTGCTTGACGACCGACTTCCGGATTGGCCCCTGCACCTAAACCTTGGGTGAGATGCGGCCCAAGTTGAATCTTGTTGGGAATAGCACTATTTTCCAACGCTTGTGCATCAGTATTACAGATGATAAAATCTACATTTTCTATTTTTTGCAGAAACATATGGTTTACTGCGTTGCCGCCACCACCACCAACACCAATTACTTTAATGATGGAAGAGCGTTGCTTGGGGATATCAAAGTCTATCATAATTGTTTACTATTTAATGGTTAGTAGTTATTTGTTTAAATGTTTTTATAAGGTTATATGTTTAATTAATTCCGCTCATTACATTACTCGGTCTTCTTCTTCTTTAAACATATCAATTAAATTATTTTTAAACTTTTCCCAGAATAAGATGGGCTTTCTTGCTTTTTTCTCTTTGGGTCTTTTTTCTTCTTCTACTGCTATATTATTTTCAATTGGTAATTCATTGGTGAGAATAGGGGTTGTTGGGCCTTTTATGATATTTGATTTCTCAAATACCTTATTTTGGTTTTCAAAATCATTTTCACCTTTCAGAATTAAACCAAGGCAAGTTGCATAAACAGGATTCTTTAACTGTTCAATATGATTTGGCGCTAAATGTTCATTTGGGTAACCAATGCGAGCGTTTAAACCTGTTACATATTCAGTTAATTGAATCAAATGTTTTAGCTGAGAACCTCCCCCCGTTAAAATAATGCCGGCGGTAAGTTTTCTATTATCTAGACCGACCTGTTTTAAATGGTAAGTTACAAATTCTAATATTTCAGTCATTCTTGCCTGGATAATATTTGCCAGATTCTTAACACTTATTTCTCTTGGAGGCAAGCCGCGCAGGCCTGGGATTGTGATGAACGCATTGGCTTTTGCTTCATCGGTAAGTGCGGAGCCAAATTGTTTCTTCATGGCTTCCGCGTGTTGTTTTAAAACACCTAGCCCCAGGCGAATATCATTGGTGATATTTTCTCCTCCAAATGGAATGACGGCGGTGTGTTTAAGTACTCCATCGTGGAAAATGGCTAAATCTGAAGTGCCGCCTCCAATATCTAAAACTGCAACACCTGCTTCCATATCTAAGTCACTGAGGACGGCTGCTGAGGAGGCGAGTGGCTGTAATACCAAATCTTTTGTTTTTAAATTGCTACGAACCACTGCACGGTTTATATTGCGTATTGCATTCCTGTCACCTGTAATGATATGAAAGTTTGCGCCTACTTTTACGCCATTATATCCTATAGGATCTTTCACCGATTGAAAATTATCTACGTGATACTCTTGAGCGATTACATCAATAATTTGATCACCTGCAGGGATAAATGTTTTGCGCTGATTTTCTATTAGTTGATCAATTTCGAAGCGTTGTATCTCTACTTCGGGGTTCTGACGTACAATATCGCCTCGTGTTTGCAAACTTTTAATATGATGTCCTGCGATGCCGACATATACTTCATTAACCTCCAGGTCAGGATTGCTTTCATGACAATTCTGCATGGCGGAGGTAATGGCGCGCATAGTTTGATCTATATTTAATACTTGCCCATGCTCAACACCATTGCTTGGTGCATGGCCAAAGCCAAGAATCTCTAACTTGCCATGTTCATTTTTCCGCCCGGCGATAACTGCAATCTTTGTTGTGCCGATATCCAGCCCCACAATTATGGGAGATTCTTTACTTGCTGTAGAATCAATATCTACAGCTTTATCTTTCTCTGTGTTTAGATTTTCGTTAGTCATTTATTTTTGTTTTTAGTTGTGTTTTTTTGAATCGTTTTTTTATTTGCAGAAGTTTTTGTTATCGTTGTAGCTGCGCCACTTGCGACAGTCTTAGGTGGTGCATTGGGTGGTGCGGTTGTTTCAAGTTCTGTAGAGGCGACTACCTGTCCATTGTATTGTACACTTATTTCTTTATATTTATTGATGCCGGTTCTTTTTAATACTTGATGATAGAAACTATATAATCTATTCAATTTGTCTGCTATGTTTTCCGCATTGCCTAAATCGATTACTTCATCGCCAATTGTTGGAATGATTTGGAAATCACCAGAATTAGTAATGTTTATCTGAGAAATAAATGCAGTCCAAAATGTATCAATTGAAATATAATTGGCAATATTTTTAACCCCTGCCAGTAAAGTACTGTCTGGTGCGGAGAGTTTCTCTCTGTTTGAAGGGAAGCCCGTAAACACAGGTATTTTAGCTAATACATTCCTATTGACAGGTAATCTGCCCATGCTACTATCTATATAGAAGGAATTTCCATTCACTGTAAAGATTCTTGCTACCGGATTATTTTCTTCAATCCCCACTTGTAGTATCTGATTGTTGTCAAAATATAATTTTGCTTCTTTAATCCAGACGTCTTTTTTTAACTGTGTTTCAATATTTCTTAAATTGATTTCCCGAATCGGTCTTTGGATTTTCCCTGCATATTCATTAATCTGTATTTTGAGCCCTTGTTGATCTAAGTATATATTTTTTGAATCTCCATGTATATCAATATTTATACCTTTGCATGTTTTATTACCTTTGTTTTTAGCACCGGCAATAAGAAGCCCTATGGCAGTAATGCCAATCAATATCCAGAAAAATAATATAATCCTCTTTTTTATCATTATTGCTTAGCTTCTAATATCTCCTTTATAGGTAATAGTAATTCGTCAATATCTCCGGCTCCGCATAGTACCATCAATCGTGGGTTTTCCAGGCTTATTGTTTTCAATAAATCTTCTTTTGACAAAATTCTTTTATTACTTATTTTCATCCTCTGCAAAATCAAATCACTACTTACACCTTCCATTGGTAATTCTCGGGCTGGATAAATAGGTAGCAGGATTACTTCGTCCGCTTTATCTAAACTGCTGGCAAAATCAGCAGCCATATCATTAGTCCGGCTATATAAATGCGGCTGAAAAACGACGGTTAACTTTCCATCGAAAAGGCTTCTGATTCCGTTTATCAATGCACTTAATTCTTGAGGGTGGTGTGCGTAATCGTCGATTAGAATATGCTTGTCATTGTTTAAATAATATTCAAAACGACGTTTTACTCCTTTGAAATTGGCAATAGCCGTTTTTATTTTTTCCTCTTCAATAGCAATGTATTTAGCAACCGCTATGGCTGCTACTGCATTTTCAATATTATGAAGACCGCCAATATTTAATGTAAAACCTTCAATCAATTGATTTTGATAAGAAATGTCAAAATGGTATGCACCATTTATTATTTTTCTGTTTACCGAGAATACATCGGCATTTTTATCTTCGAAACTATAAGTCAAATGATTATCTGCATATAATTCGTCTCCTCTTTTTAACCCATATTTACTAATCAAACAGCCATGAGGTTTTACTCTTTGTGCAAATTGTATATAGGCGTTTTCTACTTCTCTTGCTGTTCCATAAATATCCAGGTGATCCGCATCCATAGCGGTTATCACGGCGAGATCGGGAGAAAGTTTTAGAAAAGACCGGTCATACTCGTCGGCTTCGATTACACTTACATTTTTTTCACTAGCCCAAAAATTGCTATTATAATTAGCTGAGACCCCGCCTAAAAATGCATTACAGCCATATTTTGTATCGCGCAACAAATGAGCAATCATTGTAGAAATGGTTGTTTTCCCATGTGAACCACCTACGCATATATTAAAAGTGCGCTCTGTTATCCATTGCAGGACATCACTGCGTTTAACGACGATAAAATTATTTTCTCTGCAAAAAATTAATTCTTTGTTTGTTTCTGCGATAGCTGGTGTATATATTACTGCATCTATATCTCGAGAAATTGATTTGATATCTTCATTGTAATGAATTTTGATACCTTCTGATACGAGTTGTTTTGTGAGAGGGGTCTCTTTACGATCATAACCGCTAACGTCCACCTTCCTGCTTTTGAAATACCTTGCAAGCGCACTCATGCCAATACCCCCTATCCCAATAAAATAAACTTTATTGATCTCGCTTTTTATTGCTAACAAAGGATTTGTATGGTTTTGTTCACTCATTTTATTTGGCTATCGTTTTTAATATTTCGTCTGCAATTCTCTCATTTGCATTAGTTACTGCTAATGAACTTATATTTTTAGAAATCGATTTTCTTTTTTCGTCATCCATTAACAGATTGGTAATGGCGCTGAATAATTTCGTATGTGCGTCTTCATCTTTTATTAATATTGCTGCATTTTTGTTTACGAGTCGCATGGCATTTGCCGTTTGATGATCCTCAGCGGCATAAGGGAAAGGCACAAATACTGTCGGCTTACCCGCTACACACATTTCTGCTATCGTCATAGCGCCTGCCCGCGCAACCACTACATCTGCTGCTGCAAAAGCTTTATCTATATCTTGAATAAATTGTTCTACCCATACATTGCGTGAGAACGATTTGCCGGCCAAAATATATCGAGATGAATTGTTGGCTCCGGTTTGCCATATCAGTTGAACATTAAGTGCTTGTAAATCGGTGAGGTGATTGATAATCACTTCATTTATTGTACGTGACCCCAGACTTCCACCGGTTACCAAAATAGTTTTTTTGTTTTCTTCCAATCCAAAAAATCGTAATCCTTCTATGCGATTAATTGTCGACTCCGATATAATTTTTCTTACCGGATTGCCGGTGATTATTATTTTATCTGCCGGAAAAAATTTCTCCATTCCTTCAGAGGCTACAAAAATTTTGCTTGCATTTTTCCCCAAAAGAATGTTGCTCTTCCCCGCAAAGGAATTGGATTCATGAATAAACGTGGGTATGCCTTTCTTTTGCGCATAACGCAGCACAGGGTAAGTAGAATAGCCACCGACACCGATGACCGCATTAGGTGGAAATGCTTTAAAGATTTCTTTTACTTGGAAAAAACTTTTTATTAATTTATAGGGCAATGAGATATTTTTCAATAATGAACTTCTGTTGAAGCCGGCAATATCAATACCCTTAATTTGATAGCCTGCTTGCGGCACCTTTTCCATTTCCATTTTGCCTAATGCTCCTATAAACAATAGTTCAATGTTTGCGTCGATCTTCCTCAATGCATTGGCGATAGCAACCGCAGGGAAGATATGGCCCCCAGTGCCCCCTCCGGCTATAATAATTCTTTGTATGTTTTTGTTTTCTGTCAATTTGTATACTAATTAGTTGCTGTTGTTAATGTACTGGCTTTCTTTTCTTTCTCGATTCCCTCGACGATTTTTCTTTGCGATTCCCCTTCCATTTTTTCTACATTGCATGCTACACTTAAGATTATTCCGATAGCAGCACAAGTAAATAAAAAGGAACTGCCGCCCATACTGATTAGGGGCAGCGTCACCCCTGTGACCGGCATTATATTTACATTTACGGCCATGTTTGCTAATGCCTGAATGATTAATGTGAAACTCAGGCCCAACGCTAAAAATGCGCCAAATGCGAATGGACACTTTCGAAAAATGCGTATACATCGAAATAGAAAAACCAGATAAATGAAAATAATAAATACCCCCCCGATTAAGCCATATTCCTCTATGATTATAGAAAAAATAAAATCGTTATAAGCTTGTGGTAAATAATTTCTTTGCCTGCTGTTACCTGGTCCTAGACCATATAATATACTGCCATTGGCGATGGCAATTTTTGATTGCTGTACTTGGTAGGGAACTTCTTTTTTATCATTATACATGAAATTTTCTACGCGACTTCGCCAGGTGCTGAAACGTTTAAATATAGAATGCCCTGATGACTCTACCGTTTCAATATTGCCTGAATCTGCGTCATTGACATTAGAATTGTGATGCATCGCTGCTGAACCAATCAGTAGCAGAATTGGTATCATTGCTGCTAAGATAACTAAAGCAATATGCTTAATACTTATCCGACCAATGAACATTAACAATAAGGCTGTTGCCCCCGTCAATAGACCATTTGACAGATTTGCCGGGAATATTAAAAGACAAGTAAGCGCTACAGGAATGAATACAGGGAGAAACCCCTTTTTGAAGTCTTTTATTACTTTTTGTTTGCGGCTTAATTGTCTTGAAACAAACATAAACAATGCGAGCTTTGCAAAGTCACTGGTTTGCAAAGTCATATTGATGATAGGCAGCTTTATCCATCGGCTACCATCATTAATTTCTGCACCAAAGAACAGGGTATAAAATAGCAGTGGAATAGAAATAGCGTATAGTATGACTGCGATGCGGGAATAGAATGCATAGTTGACACGATGCAGAAAATAGATAGCCACCAACCCAATGATAATAAAGACAATTTGTTTGAATAAATAAACTTCAGTATTGCCATGATTCATTTTATAAGCCAGAGAGCCCGTTGCACTATATACAACGAGTACAGAAATTAGCGCAAGCAAAGCTACAGAAGCCCATATGTAACGGTCGCCCTTTGTTTTGTTGGTTAATCCTTTGAATGTGTTCTCTATGTCTAAAAACTCATTAATCATGTTTTGTTATACTTGGTTTTGTCGAATATTTTGTTTGGATATTATAAATTCTTTACTTCGGCTTTAAACTGATCGCCCCTGTCCATGTAATTTTTAAATAGGTCGAAACTCGAGCAGCCAGGACTTAATAATACTGCGTCGTCTTTTTCAGCTAGCTTGTAAGCCTCTGTTACTGCATCTTTCATGGATTGCGTATCAATGATAGTCGCTGTTTTGTCTCTGAAGGCTTCGTGTATTTTTTTGTTATTGATTCCTAAGCATACAATTGCTTTTACTTTTTCGCTGATTAAATCTTCAATTAAGGTATAGTCATTGCCTTTATCTACGCCTCCCATAATGAGTACCGTTGGTTTTGTCATGCTTTCTAATGCAAACCAAACCGAATTAAGATTGGTGCCTTTGCTGTCGTTGATAAATTCTACACCACGAATAGTGGCTACAAATTCCATGCGATGTTCGAGACTTTCGAAAGTCTGCACTGCCTCCCGGATTTTTTCTTTTCGGATGTCTAATACAGACGCTGCTATGCCTGCGGCCATTGTGTTGTATTGATTGTGTTTACCTTTGAGTGCCACGAAATCGTAAATATTCATGCTTATGCGCTCTTCCTGTGCTTTAATCATCATTTGATTGTCTTTAATGTAAGCGCCTTTGGTTACTTCTTGTTTCATAGAAAAAGGTAATGGGTTAGATGAGATAGTAATATTTTTTAAATGAGCCATAATGAGTTCATCATCGATGCAATAAATGAAATAATCATTGGCTGTTTGGTTTTCTATTATTCTGAATTTGCTATTTATGTAATTCTCTATTTTGTAATCATATCTGTCGAGGTGATCTTCTGTTATATTAAGTAGTACTGCAATGTCGGGTCGGAAGGTTATAATATCGTCTAATTGGAAAGAACTGATCTCAGCTATGTATAATGCTTTTGGGTCTTCCGCAACTTGTTTGGCAAATGAGTAACCAATGTTTCCTACAAGAGCGCAATCCAATCCCGCTGTTTTGCATATATGATAAATCAACGACGTAGTTGTACTCTTTCCGTTCGTACCGGTAATCGCTACAATTTTACTATCACCTTTATAACGATAAGCCAATTCTATTTCGCTTATAATGGGGATATTGTTGGCTCTTATTTTTTTTATTAAAGGATTTTTTTCCGGAATTCCCGGACTTTTCATTATTTCACTTGCTGATAGTATTTTCTCTTCGCAATGATGCCCTTGCTCAAAATCGATGTTATTTTCTTCTAATTCTTTTTTATACTTATCTGAAATATTTCCTGAATCGCTTACAAAGACGTCATAACCATTTTTCTTTGCTAACAATGCTGCGCCCACGCCGCTTTCGCCGGCGCCAAGTATGCACATTAACTGCTTAGTATTTGATGATCTGTCGCTCATTAATATTACCTTATTTTTAAAGTTGCTATTGCAAAAACCACTAATAAAACAGTGATAATCCAAAAACGTATAGCTATTTTACTTTCGTGAAACCCTTTTTTTTGATAATGATGATGCAGGGGACTCATTAGGAACACGCGCCTGCCTTCACCATATTTTTTCTTGGTATATTTAAAATAAAAGACCTGAATTATGACACTTAGGTTTTCAATTAAGAATACCCCACAGAAAATAGGTATCAATAATTCTTTTCTTACGATGATGGCGAGCGATGCGATAATGCCACCCAATGCTAAACTTCCTGTATCGCCCATAAACACTTGGGCTGGATAAGCATTATACCAAAGAAAGCCTACGCACCCCCCCACAAAAGCGCTGATAAAAATGGAGAGCTCTCCCAGGTTGGGGATATACATAATATTTAAATATCCGGCAATCTGGTAGTTGCCTGAAACATATATCAAGATGCCTAAGCCGACCCCAATTAAGGCACTCACGCCTGCAGCAAGGCCATCCAGGCCATCGGTGATATTGGCCCCATTAGATACAGCGGTGATGATAAAGGTGACCGCCAGAATATAAATAATCCAGGAATATTTTTCTGCTCCGGGGCCTATCCAACTAATTAAACGTGTATAATTAAATTCATGATCTTTCACAAATGGAATTGTTGTGATGGGCTGATGTACGCGCACATATTTTCGATCAACACCATTTACTTTATGTATTACTTCGTTCGGGTTATTTACTTTTACTACTTCGGTGCTGTTAGGCGATAGTGGTAAAACTTCGCGCTCCATGGCCACATTCTGATTGAAATACAAAGTTGCGCCTATGATAATTCCAAGACCCACTTGCCCGATTATTTTTGACGTTCCGGCTAAACCATCTTTATCTTTTTTCTTATAATTCTCCCCTTTTTTTTGTGCGTTTCTTCTAGCTTTTAATTTCAAAAAGTCGTCTAGAAAACCGATAACGCCTAGCCATACGGTACATAACAACATTAGCCGTACGTAAACTTTACTTAAATCTGCTAACAATAAAGTGGGTATCAAAATGGCCAACAAAATAATAATACCACCCATTGTCGGTGTGCCTTTCTTTTGTGTTTCCCCGGCCAGACCTAAATCGCGAACTGTTTCGCCAATCTGTTTCTTTGATAAATAGTTGATAATACGTTTGCCATATACCGTTGCAATAAACAACGATAACAAAATAGCCAAAGCAGCTCGAAACGTTATGAATTGAAACAATCCCGCTCCGGAAATATTAAACTCATGCTTCAGCCATGTGAACAAACTGTATAACATATTTTCTGGTTATAATTTGATAATTATGAATCAATGACTCTTTATTTCTCTAATAATGCGAACATTTCTGCAAGCACCTCTTTATCATCAAAATGATGTTTTACACCATTTATTTCCTGATATTTTTCATGACCCTTTCCTGCAATTAAAATGATGTCACCACTTTTTGCAAAACTGATGGCTGCTTTTATTGCTTCTCTTCTATCGACAATACTTATTGCTTTTTTCCTGCCTGCACTATTTAATCCTGCCTCTATTTCTTTGATAATTTCATTTGCATCTTCGGTGCGTGGATTGTCACTTGTTATTATTATCTTATCGCTCAATTTGGATGCCTCAAAAGCCATTTCTGGCCTTTTTGTTTTGTCTCTATCTCCACCACAACCAAAAACGGTAATGACCGTCTCATCTCCTTTTTTTAATTTGTTTATCGTAGATAATACATTTTCCAAAGCATCAGGCGTGTGGGCATAGTCCACAATAGCGATGATGTTCGAGCTGCTAACTATATATTCAAATCTGCCTTCTGCACCGACTGTCATACTTAGAACGCGCAATATTTCATCCGGATTTTGTTTTAGGCAAACTGCTGCACCATAAACTGCTAAGAGGTTGTAGGCGTTGAAGGTTCCTATAAGCCTAAAATTTACTTCCACGTTACCAATCACCATTACCAATCCGGTAAGTACATTCTCCAAAATTTTCCCTTTGAAATCGGCTATTGTTTTCAGGCTGTAGAAAAATTTCTTCGCTTTTGTATTTTGCAACATTACAGCCCCATGCTTGTCATCTAAATTAGAAATGGCGAAAGCACTTGAATTCAAATGATCGAAGAAACTTTTCTTTACTTTAATATATTCATCGAATGTTTTGTGATAATCTAAATGGTCGTGTGTGATATTACTAAAAATGGCGCCTTTAAAATTTAAACCCGTAATTCTATGCTGGTGAATGGCATGGCTACTACATTCCATAAACACATGTGTGCATTCACTTTCCACCATCTTGTTTAGAAGCTCGTTTAACGAAATAGCATCGGGTGTGGTATGTGTGGAAGATAAAATTTCGTTGCCAATTTTGTTTTGCACCGTACTTATCAACCCGCATTTATAACCCAGGCCAGTAAACAAATTATATAATAAAGTTGCTATGGTAGTTTTGCCATTTGTCCCTGTAACTCCCACCAATTGAACTTTTTCTGATGGATGGTCGTAAAAATTGTGCGCAATAATTGCGGCAGCTTCGTGTGAGTTACTTACCTGTATATAAGTAATATTCTCATGCAAGGATTCCGGCATAATTTCACAAACAATTGCGCTTGCACCCAGGGAAATAGCTTTGCTTATAAATGAATGACCGTCACTTTGTACGCCTTTTAGTGCCACGAATAGCGTTTGCTCTGCCGTTTTTCGTGAGTCGATCTGTACGGCAGCAATTTGCTTGTCCAACACGCCATTAACCCGTGTAAGATGTACTTTGTGCAATATGTCTTGTAATGTTTTCAATGCTATCTCTAGATCTTAAATACTTAATTGAATGTTTATTATTTGTCCTTTTTCTACTGGTGTACCCGCACTAACTGATTGTTGTGTTACTCTGCCTGCACCCTTTACATTTACCCTCAATCCCATACTTTCACAGACATATAACGCGTCCTTCAATCCAAGCCCGGATAAATTGGGCATTTGCTTTCCATTCATTAAATGCAACGCTGTTAATTTATCCGTATTGCTGCTGTCGCTATAAAGCGTCGCCCAAGGCGTACTTGCAGAAACGTCTGTGCTGTATTTTATACCTAGCCCATTGGCGACATCTTTAAAATCGTAGGATGAACCTGTATAGCTGTATGTTGCATTTGTATGTTTTAAACTGTCTAATGCTGCATATTGATTTTTATTGTTGCGGCGTACATATAGCGTATAAAGACGTTCTGCAATTTCTCTAAACACCGGCCCCGCTACACTTGCACCGTAGTAAAGCGCTGCGTGAGGCTTGTTTACTATTTCGACAACACAGGTATATTGTGGGTCGTCTGCCGGGAAATATCCTGCGAAAGCGGCTTGATATATTTTATCGGCATATCCTTGAGAACCGTTTGCTACCAATGCTGTACCTGTTTTGCCGCATAACTTAAAAGGCAGGCCCTGTAATAATGTATAACCTGTTCCGTGTGGATCATTGCATACTCCATACAAACAAGATTGTAATTGACGTACGACACTTGAATCGGCTACTTGACGTAGAACGACAGAGTCCATATGTTTCACAATATTGCCATCAGAAGAAATATCGGACACCAAGTATGGTTTCATCATTGTACCATTATTGGCAATGGCATTGTACAACATAGCTATACCAAGAGGAGAGATAAGTGTGTTGTAACCAAACGCCATCCAGGGTAGTGTTGTTGCACTCCAATATTTGCTGTCAGGTGTATATATGAATGGATGCCTTTCTCCTGCAATATCTACTCCTGTA